>JAGPDK010000216.1 GCA_018057605.1 Kofleriaceae bacterium
GCTCGTGGTTTTGCCGTCCGTCGGCGTACCGCTCGTGGTTTTGCCGTCTATCGGCGTACCGCTCGTGGTTTTGCCGTCCGTCGGCGTACCGCTCGTGGTTTTGTCGGTCGTCGTCGTGCCCGTGGTGGTTTTACCGTCCGTGGTTTTGTCGGTCGTCGTCGTGCCCGTCGTGGTTTTAACTCCAGGGGACTTGCCGCCAGTAGTTTTGCCGCCGTTTTTGGCGTTTGCCGGCACCAGGTCTTTGGTTTTTTTCGCAACTGTTTCCTGGACCAACTTCGGCGCGGCATCACCGGCTTGCACCTTCAGTTCAAGGTTGCCGCCGACTAATTCGAGCCGTGCCATTTCTTCGGCTGCAACTTTGGCAAACCCCGCCGCATTGGCAATCGCCCGACCACTAACTTCAAGCAACACGTTGCCTTCGGTTATCCCGCGACTTTTGAGCCCGCCGTCGGCAATAGCAATCACCACGGCACCATCTGCCATGGTTGGATAACGCCAACCCAGAGAAGGAAAAACGTCGACCACCCCAGCGCCGATCGCGCTAGCGTCTTGTGCGTAACGCTGCGCGAGCTGGGCCACATCGGTGCCAAGCACCGTGAACTCAACGAACGCGACGTACCGTTTGCCATCACCGCTGCCAGATTCTTCCCAATACTCACTGCTCGGCGTAGCCGAAACCGCGCCGGCCGCCGTGATGCTTAACAAACGTGCAACCGCGTGCCGAGCATCACGGACATCGCGATGGGCTTGCATATTATTCGGCTCACGCTCGAACGCCGCAAGCTTGGCTTCGCGCGTGCTCTGCCAAATCGGGGGCAAGGCAGCGCGCCATTTTTCGTTGTCCACCTTGCCAGCGATTGCGTTCGCAATACTTTCCAATGCGGCATCATTGGCTTCGGCAAGTGCTTCGTCCTTAGCTACCGCAGCCGTCGACACACCGACGCACGCGACGGATTGATTGGGCAAGTCTTTGCAGTAGGCGCCGCCAGGAAGGTCAGCGGTGATCCACGCCGGCCGCCCGGTTGCGCTCGGCGACACTTGCGGTCCCACACCCTCTGATTTAGTGCGAGGTGCGACGAGCGCACGGTAGCCAAGAAACGCGCCCCCAGCCAAGCCCACGACCACAAACGCCGCTGCCACCGGCACCCACATCGAAACTTGTTGCGCACCCGCAGCGTCGGCGTCGGCCTCAGCGGGCGCAACGATTTGCGGCGCTTCCGGTTTGCGTTCACGCACATCTTCGATCAGCTTGCGTTGTTCGGGCGTTACCGTCGGTAGTGGCAACCCAGGCAGCATCGCCATCAACGATTCCGAGGCTACGCACGTCAACGGATACTTGCAATGGTGGCATTTCAGGTCGGGCGCCGTCGCCAGCTGGAGCACATCGTAATGCTCCGCGACATCGACTAACTGACTGCCGCTAGTTGCACAGTGCTTGCATGAATACGGCAAATTAATGCTAAGCACTTGAACTTTGGTGCCAACGTCGTCCTTGTTACAAAGCTTCGCAACAAATGTCGGCGATGCACAAACAATGAAGAGCTCGCTCACCCGTGGCGACACCATTTGCACGAAGCCACGCCATTGCGCCGCGCCGGCGGGTTCAATGCGCCCGACCCCGCCTACATCCACCACCACCGTGCCTGCGAGGCCTTCGGCCAATTGATCTTTAAGAAACGTCTGGTCCAAATCGCCCGCAAGCCGCACCAACATGGCCCGGCCTTCCATGAATTTTTCGACGCGCAATTTGCGGGCAACATCACTAACTTCATAGTTCAACTTGGTCGACATGAATTGAACAATGTCCGGTGCAAGTTCAAACTTCGCTTGGCCTAACACATACGAAAAGTAGGTGGGCCCGTCTTCGTCGAAGTACATCGACTCTTCACAGCTTGGACACGCTCTGCGGCAACTTCATCGACTTGATGACGTCGCGATCGCGATCGACGTGCAACAAGACCCGATGCTCGGAATCGCAATAATCACAGTGGAACGGCGCATAGAACGAAAATACCCGGCCATGGCCCGCAAAGTTTCCGACAATGTTGAGCTGATCAACAACCTTTGGTGTGCATTCGATCAAAATGAGCTGTTGCACTTGCTCGCCAGCGGTCTTCACAAAATCAACCCATTCGCGAATACCGAACGAGGAAATTTTCTTCACGCCACCCAAATCCAAGATCAACGTTGCGGCGGTTAACGATGCTGCTAATTTTTTGCCTTCGAAATTTGCATCAATTGAACCGTCGAAGCGCAGCCCGACAATGTCACCATCGGCAAATTTATCGACGGTCAGCTTTGCGCCGGAGGGACCAACCGTTGCATCCGATTGAGCGCCAGCTGAGGTTGCCGCAGTAGATGTATCAGGTTGCATCAATAATCTCCCTTAGGGTTTAACTAGCTTGCAATGCCTAGCTAGTAGCTCGCAAAAAAATGCAGCGATTTTGCCGAAGTCCGAAACTCACGCAAGTTCAAGTCAAGGTCCAAGACCGCGGTCACCTCGGTCGCCCGGCCCTTGATCACATCGAAAAACAACGCCGCGGCTGAATTGTGACACACCAACATGCCCAAGCCAGCGCCGCCATGGCTTTGGTCCATCGCGCCACCGGAGAGCCCTCGCAATAAGCCCCCGACGACGTCGCGGCGTTGCAGTCGACCAAATGGATCACGAACTTGCAACGCTAGCGTGCTGCCGTCCGAGCCCAACAACACCTGCGGTTGTTGGGTCGCGGCCAAGGTAATGTTAGCCTTGCGATCGGCTGCAAACATCGGATGCCCCATCGCATCAACCGGGGCGTCATACATCGCGTTCATTAGCAACTCATGGGCTAACTCGCCGAACATTTCACTGACCCGTTTGGAAGTTTGCGTTCGAACAATGAATTCTTGGACCTCATCGACCGCGCGATCGGCATCCGCCGTGGTGCGGACCGACAAGGACATCAGTTGCGCCCCCCAATCCAAGTACGCGGCAAACGGCGGAGCGCCATCGCCGTGCAAGATGCGCCGCGCCGCCATCAACAATTCCCAGGGCCGTGGCAGGCTTTCCGTGTCTTTGCGCGCCAACACGTGTGAAATCGCGGGGCAATCGTGCATGAGTCGCAAACTGTGCTTGATCGGTTCGGCGGTCCACAACAGGCCGCGGACGCTAGGCCGGTTACGCAGCAATTCGACGACCAGATCACCGTCGCAAGCGTCGGAACATAACAAGGATGCACCAGGCAGTGCGGCAACTACCGCAGCCGGATCTTCAACGAGCGTGGTCGTGGCCCCAATGGTTGCAAAGTGCCGCGCCGCACGGCGTGCCACAGATCTATTTCGTTCCAGAATGACAACTTGCATAGCTGCGCCAGCCGCGCAGCTTAATGGTATCACGGACTTCACGGCTGGCGCCGCTGCGCGTAGAGCTTCGATAAATGCTAGCAGCTGGCCGCTGCCAGCGGTCGTAACAGCCGGCAGCCCGACGGCACGCAACGGTGCGCAGAAGATCCTGGTGATAGTCGATGCCATCGGTACGGCCGCGCAGCCGCCACCGATTGTGGTAGCCTTGGGCGTGGTTGCTGAACGGCCGTCGCAGGAAGGCAAAATGTCGATGGGTTCGCCGAGCGAACCCGTGGTATTCGGCAAGCATTATTTGCTTGGGCTGATTGCTCGCGGCGGCATGGCCGAAGTCTATCGCGGCCGCTATGTACACGAAGCCCCGCCGCGCCGCCAGCTAGCGGTAAAAGTGATGCGGCCGCAACTAGCCCGCGAAGAGCGCTTCATCGACATGTTTCATCGTGAAGGCAAACTTGCGATGATGTTAAAGAATCGCTGTATCGTTGAAACATTCGACGTCGGTGAAGTGGATGGTCGGCACTACATCACCATGGAATACATTGCCGGCCGCGACCTCACGCAGGTGCTGCGACGGTGCCAAGAAACCCAGCAACGTATTCCGGTGCCGCACGCCGTTTATATTGCGGCCCGCATCGCCGAGGGCTTGCATTTTGCCCATAGCCTGGGTGCCAAAGATGGCCGCCCGCTCAACATCGTCAACCGCGACGTATCGCCCTCGAATGTCCGGTTGTCGTATGACGGCGACGTTAAGCTCCTTGATTTTGGCATCGCGCAAGCACTGATGAAATTCACCAGTGAGATTGGCATTCTCAAGGGTAAGTTCAGTTACATGTCGCCCGAGCAAATTCGCGGCATGCCGCTCGACGCTCGCACCGATGTTTTCTCCGCCGGTATCATTTTGCATGAAATGCTCACCACCGAAAAACTGTTTCGCGGTGACACTGAATTTGCATTGATGGAAAAAGTTCGCAAAGCAGAAGTGCCCCCTCCATCAAACTTTAACCGACGGGTGAGCCCTGAGCTCAATGCTATTTGCCTCAAGGCCTTGGCCCGCGATGTTGCCGATCGCTACCAAACTGCGCAGCAACTGGCCGAGACCCTCGATGACCTGATCGCCGGCTATCGCTTTGATCCCAAAGAACTTCGCCAACTAATTCGCCAAATGTTTCGCAAAGAATACGCCAAAGAATTGGAAGACAGTGAGCAGGCGCTAAGTTCACAGCCCGTCATTTTCGGCAACACAGCTCCGGCCGCAGCGAATACGGAGCTAACACCGTTGATTATCGAAGAATGGACAACACCCCCAACGCTGCGTACCGCGACATCACCGCCAGCCGAAGGTCAATCAAGCCAACCAAACAAGCTAGATGCCACCGCACCTGCAAGTTTTTGGGGCTCGCTGTTCAAAAAGCGCAAATAGCCACTGCATCACGCTGCCACGGTGCTAGTTTTGGTCCATGAGTTCAACCAGTTCAGCAACCAGTGCGCCAGTTGGCGCTTCGCCTGGCATTCGACTCGTCGGCCATGCCGCTGCGCTCAGTGGCGGTGTGCTTGAACTGCTGGCAGGTGCCGGATCGCTCAAACGAGGGTTGCCACCCGAACTCACGGTGATGCTGCTGTTGGCTGGCACGCTGACGCTGCTGCTGACGCACGCGTCGTTTCAGAAGCGCAATCGCGCCGCGTGGTCGTTTCTAACCGTCATCTCGGGCGTAATGGCGCTGTGTACGTTGTTTGGTAGCGCCAAGATTCGCGGCATCTTGGGGCTCGGCTTTGGTTCAGTGTTGGCATTTCCGTTCTTATTTGCCTTTGCTGCCGGCCTGCTTTCAACGCTTGGTGCGGACTACAAAGAATTTAATCGCACCGAGGCCTCCGACGATAAACAGCGGCGCACGGCGTAACGATCGACGGCCGTTGGCGGCCAAGTTTTTTGTTGACGCGGCAAGCCCACCGCAGCGCGCGCATCTCATGATACGATGGCAAACGAGCCCGCATGGATGGTATTCGTTCTCCTGTTCACGACATCGTAAATTCGCTTTGGCGCGCGTTGCAGGCGCTAGGTGCGACGGTAAAGCCGCGTGATGCGGAGCGCTGGGGCTTCGCAATTCATGCCGCGTTGTCTGCCGCTGGGCGTGAATTTCACAATCATGACCACGTGATTGAGATTCTCGCCGATGCGGGCCCCATCGAATCGGTGGCCGCGCTGTATCACGATGCCGTGTACATTCAAGTTGATCAAGGTCCGCCCAAGGCCATGCAGCAGGAGCTCGCTGGGCTATTTGATATTGCGGCTGGCACCTACGGTGGCTGGCGGCTGCGCGAAGACGCGTCCGCGCTAACGCCGGAGGTGCTGCAGATTTTTGGCCGCAAAGCCGGCGACGTCTTAACACCCAGCACCGGGCTCAACGAGTTGGCCTCGGCCATGGTGGCTTGGCGCCATCTGCATAACGTGGTGACGCGTGCGCAAATTATCAGCATCGTAGCCGCCATCGAGCAAACGATTCCATTTCGCGCAGCGCCGGTCGAACCGTTACGGGCCCGGTTGCAAATCGTCCTCGGACCAAATGTCACGACGCATGAAATCGACGACATTGTGAAGTGTGCAGTGCGCGTCGGCAACTTAGACGTAGCCAATTTCTCGTCGGCGAGCACTGCCGAGTTTCTTGAAAACACCTGGAAACTGCTGCCCGAATCAAACCCCTCGCTGCATTCCCCGATGGTGTATTCGGTCGTGGACTACCGGATTGCCTTGCATCGCATGGAAGAATTTCTCAGCCAGCTCGATCCCGCACGGGTTTTTCACAGTTGGCAAGATGAACCGGCCGCGGCAACGCTCGCCTTGCTGCGCCAGCGGGCCAGCAATAACCTGCAAATCTCGGTCAACTACCTGCGCGCCAAACTATTTGCCGTTGCCTTCATTGAAGCCATCGCCGAAGCCACCGGTGGCGATGTGCCGCTAGATTATTTTATGGGAGGAATCAAATCGCTGTTGCGGCCGCACGTACGCCGGATCGAGAGCTTCTTTCCTGTCCATGCAGTGCCCTATAAACTATCGCCGGTTGGCGAGCTGCTGATTCACGGCCGAGCCTCGGATTCGAGCTTTGATATCGCACCGTCGCCGGTCGCCGGATTTTTGTACGCGACCCTAGGTGAAGCAGAAATGCAGCGCGGATTTTTGCTCGCGCGCGACATGTGGGCCAACCGCATCAGCGCAGCCGCGTTCTTGCGTAGTTTTGCGGTGGCATCAGCCGCAATCGCGCAGGCCGCCAGCCATTTGCTCGATACTCGACGACCTGAACTGCAAACTCTGGCGCGCGAACTACTGCCCTAACAGTGGCGGACCAACCGGCACGGCGCGACTGCGCACCCCCCAGTAGCCGATGCCCATGCCGCCCAAAATTACCACCACCGCGGCCAACTCGCGGCCACCTATCCGTTGGCTGCTTTCGCCAATCGAATCGGCGATCAATGCGATGATCGGAAATAGAAACACCAAGGTGCTCATGGCCTTCATGGAAACCCGTTGCAGCAGCCAAAAGTACAAGACAAAAGCCACTACCGAACCAGCAAGCGCCAAGTATAACAATGCGAAGGTGGCACTCGTGCGCGCTGGCAACACCAGCCCACCGCCATAGGCAATCGCCAGCGGCGCGAGCCCGAGCGCGGTGACCGAAAGAAAAATAGCGGTTGATGTCACCGCGTGAACATCGCTCGCCGTGCGCTTAACCAACGCGCTGTAACACGTTGAACAGAACACAGACCCCAGTACCAGCACCACGCCGATAGCCTGCGCGGTCGAGAATTGCAGCTTACCTAAAAACAGCGCCACCACGCCGGCCAAGGAAACCGCAGCGCCAACGACATCCGAGGGCCAGACCCGTTCCATCTTGGTGATGCCCAAAATGCCGGCTAAAATAAACGGCTGGGTCCCGTAAATCACGGCCGCCAAGCCTCCGGACAACTCCTGCTCGCCCCAATACACCATCGTGTACGCTACCGCATCGAGCACGCCGGCGATGATTAAGTACAACCACTGTCGTCGATTTGGCCAGCGCCCAACCCGCCACGCCCAAGGTAATAGCACCAGGCTCGCAATGCCGAAACGCAGCACCAACGCCATAAGGGTGTCGTAACCGCCCGGGCCAATACAGATCCGTATGGCCAACCACGTCGTGCCCCAAATCAATGCGCAGGCGGCATACGCCGCGATGATCAGGAACATACCGGCGCCGTATAGCAGATTTCGGCGTGCCCAGCAGGAATCGAACCTGCGACCTACTGCTTAGAAGGCAGTTGCTCTATCCGGCTGAGCTATGGGCACCTGCGCGACAGATTGCATCAGAAGTGCGCCGTACTCAAGCGTTGGCTATTTTACCGACGCTGATTTTGCAGCGCGGGCCGCTTTGGCAGCAGCGCGTTCGGTTTCGCGCCGGCGCTCAAGATCGGCGGTATTGCGGGCCGCACGAACGCCCCCAATGAACCCCAAAAACATGCCGATCATCAACACGCCCGGAATAAAAAGAATGTGCGCCGCCGGCATTATTTTGCATCCTTGAGTGCTGACGCAAGATCGCTGCGCAACGCATCGATTTGATCACGCAACGATTTTTGCCGCCGCCAGAGAAACAACACAAACATGGCTGCCGCAATCCAAATTACCGCATACGCCATGATGACGTGCCGTTGATTTTTCGCAACGCGTGCACCGGCTTCGATTTGAATGCCTGCGAATTTCGCTTGGGCCTTGGCCAACTCCACAACCTTTTTTTCATCCAGCACGCGCAGCAAGTCTTGAGCAAACTGCGGGTCGGCGTTCATTGCTGCGGTACACGTGGCGCGCAATTGAGTGGCGCTCGGCGGCGGCGGATCGACAGGCACCGCTGGCACAGCAACGGGCACGGCTGGCACGGCCGGCGAATCCGAACCTGAACCCATCACCGCCGATCCACTGCCCGACTGCGCAGCCGCAACCGCAACCTGGACCAAACCAAAAAATAAAACGAACAGCGCCTTGTTCATTACAGGACTCCCGCATCCATCGCGCTTTCGCGCAGTTCTCGCAGCTCACGCTCGGCGCGCGCGCTGTGAATCCGACTAACCAGTAGGGCCAAAAACCAAAAGAAAAAAGTTAACACGCTGCCCCAAAACGCCAGCTTCATATTGACGCCAAGAGTTGCCACAACGCCTTCTCGACCGGCTTGCGGGTGATTGTCTGATTTTTCAACCATGAAATAAATAAACGGAATACCGACGCACCCAAACACCGCGAGCCCCGCCGCCAGGCGATCGGCGGCAGCCCCGGCAAACCGACGGACGATGACATATGCGACCAGGACCAACCAAAGCAGCAGCGACATGGTCAGTCGCTTTTCCCATTTCCACCAAACGTCCCACGCTGCTTTGGCCCAAATCGAACCGGTGATCAACACCACGATACCAAACATGACAGCGACTTCGGCACTCGCGATCGCCACATCATCCCATTTAGCCGTGCGTTTTTTCAAAAACACCACCGAGGCAAATCCGCACACGAAGACTGACAGAAACAACATGAATGCGTTCGCGACGTGGAAGTAAAAAATCTTCTGATTAAAGAACAACACGTCCGCAACCGGCGTCACCACAAACACCATCCAGACGCAGATGGCAAAGCCGACGGCCGCCAGCAGTGTGCAGGTA
>JAGPDK010000217.1 GCA_018057605.1 Kofleriaceae bacterium
GTACGGCCTCGGCGGTAGGTGGGGCAATTTTTTTGCGCTACTTTTTGCTGGGGCGGCCGCCTGACAAGAGAACTTCGGTTGTCCGCGCGGCGCATGGTAGGGTCCACCCGTGCCGTCGACCCGAGCGCTCATTCATGCACCTTGGTCTGCGTCCAAGGTGGCGACGGCCTTACGTTGTCCACGCTTGTTCCACTTTAAATACGTGGAAAAAATCCGCGAACCCGAAGTGGCGCCCGAAGCCCGCATCGGCAAAGCGATTCATAAAGCCTTGGAGTTGGCGTTGCATGGTCGCCCCGTGACCACCGCCACCACCGACGCGCGGGCGGTACTCAACATTGAAGACGAACAAACCAAGTTCGATGAATTGGCCACCGGCATCGCACCGTTTGTCGAACGCGTTGCGCAATTTCGTCAACGCCGCCGGGTCGCGCGGCAATTAATTGAATACTCATTGGCCGTGCGCGAAGACTTGTCGGTTACCCAGTTTTACTCCGGCGATGCCTACTACCGCGGCATTCTCGATGCTGGCTATATATTTGAAGACGATGTAATTGCATTAGTCGATCACAAATCCGGCAAGCGTTTCGGCGGCACCGCAGGCTCGGCGATTGGCGATCAACTCGATGGCTACGCTGTGCTAGCCGCCTCGGCGTTTCGCCATGTACACAGTATTTGGTTAGGCATTCACTGGGTCGCTGACCGGGCGTTGGAATGGAGCAGCCCCATGCCGGTTGCGCGCGTGCGTGAAAAACTTGCACCAGAATTACTGGATAATATCGAGGCTGCCGCGCTCGCCGTCGACGATGGGCCACGCACCAACCCGGGCGGCTACTGTGACCGTTGCGCATATCGCGCCATGTGTCCGGCCGGTCGTGAACCGCGTTACGATTGGGTCGATTACCAAGAGGACGACGAATAACAACGACGCTGGCTACCTGATGATCGCAAACAGCGTAATCAACTCGCCGAGCCAAACCACGACCCCCAGCAACTCAACGGCAATACTGTCGCGGCGGCGTTGCTGGCTTAGGCCGATCACAAACGTGACACTTAATGACACGGCCACGGCCAACACAATGCGCCAACCGAACGCAAAGGCGCCACCAACACAAATCGTTACAGCGATCAGCGCCAGCTCCGATAAGCCGATCACTTGCGTGCGATAGTCGGCCGTGGTTCGGCCATCATCGTCGACGGGATCCGCAATAAATTGCAAAAACACCGCCTGCAGTCGGCCAACTGTAGTAGCCATCGCCAAAGCAGCCACCCACACACCGACGCTCACCGTCGCCACCGCGGCAACCCGCAACAACACAGCAAAAGTTACCACCAATTGCGTAACGTTGGCGGAACTCCGTTCAGGGCCCACCACCCGGCTGGCCAAGCTGCGTTCAGGCAGGGCTAGCTCCAGCGCACACCACAGCGCCGCCGTCACAACAACGGCGATATGTACGGGCGCGACATAGGCTACGAGCCAGCCGGCCAACCCACTCACCGCCCCGACAATTGCAGCGATCAGCACCGACGCAGTTGCCAGCGGTGCAGCATCGTCAATCGGACGAGCGAGGCTACGCCACAGCGTGGTGCGCGCCGCAGCAGCTTGTATCGCAGAGTTCCATCGCGCTGGCACCGACATCAGGTGCGCAATGATACACCAACCCGCGGCACACGATGACCTTGTAGGCGCCAGGCAACCGACGTTGGCCGACCGCGCCCGCTACAAAACTCGAAGACTTTTGGACCGTATCCCGCGCGCGATCGGCGGCGGCTCGGGAGGTGGCGGTGCCGGCGCAGTGGTGGCCGCCGCAAAGGCAGCGGTGGGATCTTGTAGGGCGGCGCAATCACGCGCAAATGCCGCAGCATCGGGCCGGCCGATCATCCGCGGCGCCAACGCCGACAACAACTGCTTGCCGTCGTCGACCAGGCCAGCTTTGATCGCCAGCCGCGCCACCCAATATCCGGCATCGACAAAATCCGGTTGCGCCGTGAACGCCCGCAACGCTTGCTGCAAACAAGCAATGGTTTCGAGTCGATGTTCATCAATGGCTGCGCGTGCTTGTTGCGCATCGAACCCAAGCTCGTGTTCTCCACCGACCATCCACGTTGCGCCACCCTGCGCCCGCGCCAAAGTCACCACGGCGATATCCCCAGCGGTAATAAGCGGTGGGACCGCTTCGGTTGCACCGGCCCGCTGCTCGAAAATTAGATGCCGCGCGCGTGCTGCTACAAAATCTCCCAGCGCGCCTAAATCGGTGCGTGCGCGTAACTTGTACATGGTGGCACCTGCCGCATTGGCGTGGCCAGCGACTACCGTGACCCACGCTAGTAACAAATTTGCTTGCGGATCATGGGGCGCTGCTGCCACCGCAGCTTCGGCAATCTGCAACGCGCTGTCGAGCTGCTGACGTTTGAGTGCAGCTTCGACATCGGCCGCCGCAGGGTGCGCACCAACTGCCATAGCGGGTGACCAGGTTGGGGGCGGCCCTGCCGAACGTTGGGCCAACCGAATCGCATGTTGTAGCGCGGTCCGAAGCTCGGACGATATCGCAGAGCTGCCACCGGTGCGCCGTGCCGCATCCACGCCACGCAACCACCACATCGCCGCCGCACTGGCCACAACGATCAATATCGCCAAGGCGGCGATCGCGATCATGCCGTTACTCATGGCCCCGTACGACAACCCAGCGGTGCGGCAAAGACGCTTGTGCTGATCAGCATCGACGATGGTGCGGCAGCACGACACGCGCGCATTCGAGCCATCGCGGGCGTGCCGGTAAACGGAGCACACACACCCGAGCCTAAGAAGGCCGCATCGGCGTAGCCCAATGCGCCTAAACCGCTTTGGGCAAAACCGATAACATTCGGATCTTCACAAATCACGACACCACGCATCCGCTGCATCACGGATAGCGACAACACACCGGAACCGGGCATGAACGAATCGCGCAAGCGCCGCCCGGTAAGCGTGCCAAGTTGCTCCCACATCGCCGGCCGGGCTAAGCGACGCCCTGCGGTAACGACCGTGCGAGTCATCCGCACAAACGAAGCGCCACTTGGATCTGCCAGGTCGAACGTGTTGGTGTTCGGATCAAAACTTGGATCGCGGCCGTTGATGGTGGGGTCGAGAAAGTCCAAATCCAGCAAACAATTCTTGCTGCGCGGATCAGGGAAACAACGTTCGCGCACGGTTTGTTTACCGTCGAGCTTGAGCCCCCACAAATCGCCAATCGCGTCGGCAACCATGATCCAGGTTTGCCCAGGCATCCGCGACACCGTCACGTCATTAGCGTTGATCGGCTGGCCGGGCGCCAACATCGCAGCGATGTTGCCGTTATTCACCGGTGCAGCGGGTACCGAGACATCGACGTCAAACACGCCGTTGACACCCGCAGCGACGAAAACGTGACTGCCATACACCGACAGTTCGCGTGCTGCGATCCCGTTCAAACCGATCGCATTGGTAGCACCGGTTGGCACCGTCGGATTTTTAGGATCGCTCAGACTCAACACCATCAGGCCATTCGCCGTTGCGCCGTACAACATGAAACCCGAGACCGCGAGCCCGGTCACCGGTGCACCAACCGTTACCGATTTGCTATGGACGGGAGCGTTAGGCTTACTCAGATCGAGCACTTCGACCGTGCCCTGCTGGGTGCCGACATAGAGCAAGTCGCCAGCCAATACCACTTCGAGGGCATCACGACCGCTTGGCAACGCCAGGGTCGTCAACAATTGCGCAGCTGGGCCTGCAGCGCTTGGCGCATCGAGCAACTTCACGACCGCAACGCCGGCGGTGCCAACTGCTACGTAGACAAATGGATCGCTAACGTCGGGTGACAAATGCGCAACGGCTTTGCCCGGCCCAGGCAACGCCAAGCGAAAATTGCGACCAGCATTGCCAACCGATAACCGCGCCGAACTCGGATGACCACGGCCTGAAACATCGGTGACCAACAACGAGCCAACACCAGCGGCATCGATCGAGACCACCGCAATATCGCGGAAGGTTGGCACTTCGGACACCCCCGCACTTGCCGGCGTGGTGTTGAAGTTGCGAATCAACGCAACATCGGTTGCCACCGCAGTTGCGCCTAACCCGCCAGCACCGTCGAAGATCGGTTCAACTTTCGCGGTGACTCGATCCGTAGGATTAATGATGAATCCAGGAAATCGATTCGACGCCCCGGCCCGGTTGGCAGCTAGCTCGCGATCTTGTTTGTAGTCAAACAACTCCAGACCTGCGGTACCGGCCATCATGGCCCAATCGCCCATAAATGGATATTCGCCAGCGCCCAGACCGTAGGTTTGCGCCAACACATGCTCATTGCGAACCTTGCCAGTGCGATCAACTAAGGTATGGCAGGTCTCACAACCTTTGGCTTCGACCGGCCGCGTGGTGTGCGGCATGGTTTGATTCATCGCCGCAGAACTGGTCGCCACTTGGGCGCGGCCGCTATTACCGTCGACCCCTTGAAACGTCGTGAACGAAGCATTATCGACCAAGGTATGGCCGCTGCCATCGGTAACATTTACCTGCACAATCATGGAGGATCGGAACGGAGCTAACCGACCGCCATCCGCCTTGGCATCGGTAGCCAGCACAAACGGCGAGCGCATAAACCCAAGCAACGCAAAATTGATATGCGAAGGTGACCGGGTATTCGACAGCCAGGTTTCATTTTCACCTGCGGTTTTGGTAATGGTGCCGTCGGCCGCAACAGTTTTGCGAATGGCATCGCCCAAGTTGAGGTCGGCATGACAACCCATACAGTTGTGGATCCACGACGAATGGCATGATTGGCACTCAAGTTTGGCCGAGACCAACTCGGAGCTGCCGGGCGCGCCAGCAAACGTTGAACCTTGGCGTACGGCTGGCACATGTTGCTCACCATGGGCCTCGCGTCCGTCGACGGTGGCGGCTTCTGGGGTTTGTGGAATTTTCCAAAACACGCCGGGATTGACCCGCGAGCGCTGCATGATCGAGGTGCCAACCCGCTGCATGTACGGCACGCCATCGGCATCTTTGGGTGCCGTCATGTCGTTGCCGCCGTTGGGCCCGGAGGTCCGCAGCGTCGATTTTTCTTTGGCGCCGTGGCAATCCTCGCACTCGATTTCGATTTGATCCCAATTGGTATTATACAAATGGCCGTCGCCGTGCACGTCTTGAATGAAGTGACAGTCGATGCAGTGCATGCCACGTTCGAAGTGCACATCCATTTGCCGGGTCGAACCGTTGCGGCCGCCGTAGACATAACTCGGCTGCCGGCCATCGACGCTCTTTTCGCGCGGCGCATGGTCGATCAAGTCTAACTTGCCGTTGCGATTAATATCTTCGTCAATAGTTTCAGTTGCGATGACGTCACCCGCTTCATCGCGCCGGGTCAATGTAAGTGCGCGATCAAGTTCGCCGTTGTTGTTGCAATCTTCACTAAACGTCGCCGCACCGCAGCCACCGGCGCCCGCGACCAACCCCTTGGCGGCCAACGCCGCGTCGCGTTGCTTGGCGGCATCAATAATTGCGATACCTTCAGGCGTAATAATCGTTGGAGTGCCCGAGATATTGTCTTCGCGAATCCACGAATCAACAATGCGCACGTCGGTGCCGGCCGGAGTTTTGAAGGTAATCGGCGCCCGCCGCGCAAACTGATTGCGCTGCTCATCTTCGGCCATGCCTTGGTAGGCCAAGTTAATTCGGGTGACAAAGCCATGGCACAAACCACACTGATCACTATCGACCTTGGTGGTCATCTGATGATTAGCCGAATAAGTCTTTTGTTGATCTTTCCGGCCGGTGTCTTCGCGGTCTTGCGCCGACACCGCGCGGCCCACCAACCGCTGATTACCGGCCACCGTCGCGGTGTCTTGCGCTGCGGTCCACTCGCGATGTTTGGTGGTTGGATCCACCACGTCGCTGATCGTGCCGTCATCGCTAAGAATTTTCGCAGGATTGCGCGCGCCGTCGTAGTTGTACGCGGCATGACAGCCAGTGCAGCCCGACGAGTGTCCGCGGCCGTACGCATTGGCGGTTTTGAAGCGTGCAGCTTCCGGCAAAATCGACGTGCCAAAAGTAAAATTAAAATTGTTGGTCGAGCCTGGATAGTTCAACGGGTAATACGCGCGAAACGTCCGCAACGTGACGTCGATGGGGTCAGGCACGCCTGGCAACAATTCGTCATCGGGCACGGGATCAAGATTGCTCAACGCAGCGCTTGGATCGAGCAGCGGTTGACCGCCCCACGGATAGCGTGTGAAGCCAGCGCCACTATTGGTAACCGTGGCATCCGTGGGCACCTCCGCCGACGGCACCAGCGTGCCTTGGGCCATTTGAAAGCCAGGTAGCCCTTTGTTGTTGGTAACGTTCGCTGCGATCTTCGGATCTTGTTGCGCCGCACGCGCGGTTAGGCACGCTACGTCGAACACCGGTTGACCGCGACCGCCAGCGCCATCTTGGGTGGCTTTCGCATCAATGCAGGCATCGACGCCGGCATAATCAAGGCCATAGCCAAAGGCTCCGGCGCGAGGATCTTCGGCGCGTGCCGGTGTATCGCGACCCATTTGAAATGCACTGCGCCAACTTTGATTGCCGTAGTAGGCACCGTTAATGACGGCACCTTGGCTGGCCATCAAACTGCGCCGCACCGTGTTGACGGTATTCTGATGACAACCACCGCCACCACCGTCGATTGACGCACGATTTTGCGAGCCACAACCGATCGTGGCGACCCGCAAGTCGCCTGGGTTCATGAACCGCAAATAGTTAAGGTCACGCTGCAATTCAACATCGATAAACTCGCCCGCGCCTTCGCCGTGCAAGCCGGGTTCAAAGATTTCACCTGGATCCGTCAACTTTTGATTACCGCCACCGAGGTCGACGAAGGTTGGGCCTTCGTCGACTTTGCCGTCGCCATCGTCATCAACCCCATTGGCCCAAAAAAACTTAGCTAAGCCCGGCTGCACCCGCACGTGGGCGCTGGCCACCAACAATGGATCGCGAAAAATCTCAGGCTTGCTGGCAGCGTCGGCCGGCACCGCGGTTTGGTCATTGCCTCCATGGCAATCCGCGCAACGCAGCTTGAAGCCGGCGTGGACATGGCCCGACGACAACCCTTGATGACAGTTGACGCAGGTGCCTTCAAAGCCAAAATCGTCGTCGGTATTGCGGGTTTCCTGTGCCGTGCAAGCGGCCAGCGTAGCAACCCACAACGCAACCAGCGTGACCCGAAGAACCCGAAGTGCCCATACCATGGTGGTTTTGCTCATACGTTGGCAGCCTGATTATTGGAAGATAGAGTTCAACACACGTTCACTGTGGCAAAGGCCACAGCGAGCCCGACCAGAACCGTCTTTGACATCAGCAGCGTGATGGTGACAGCCCCCACACGCTTTATGCGCACGGTCTTTTTGGTTTTCAATAATTGGCGCGGCTTTCATGTCACGTAGGCTGGTGTAAACGTGACCATTCCAAGCCGCTTTGTTGGCGACCATAAAATGACAACTGCCACATTGCAGCTCGGCGCCGTCGTCGCGAAACCGATGGCCTTTGTGCTCATGCGCGAAACACGCTCGGTTGTTTTTGGGATTCAGCGGATCGCACGACCGTACATCGCTGCCGACCCGGAGCTTGGTAAAATATTCTTGGCGCGGTGGAGTTTTGTGACATGTGCCGCAACTGGTCATAGCGGGCACCGGTTTGCCGTCATGACAACCAATGCATTGCGCATGACTCGGAGCGGTCGCATCCAGCACAAAACTTTTGGCATCAACCACATGACATTCACGGCACGGCGTCTGTGCGGTGTGGTCGAGATGGTTCATCTCAACGTGATACTCGCCGATGCCCGAAAACGCTGCATCGGCTTTCGCACCCAGCCAAGGCACCGGCGCCACACCCGTGGCTGACGCATGACAGCCTAAACAGAACCCAACCGCACGCCGGTAGTTGGCAGGATTGCTAGTTTTGGTTTTGGGACCACTCGCCAAAAAGTCAGCTGCGTGACAGCCGGCGCTGAGGCAAGGTGCGTGGCCCACCGAGGCTGGGGGCGCGACCAACCCTTTGGTATCAATGGCATGACACGCAGTGCAGACCGCGACATCAACTTTGTGTTTTGCGTGTTCACTATGGGAAAATCGTTTGACAACAATCACGGCACTGCCGGCCTCCGACGTGGCAGGCGGCGCGGCCGATGCTGAACCTTTGCCTGCGGCGGCTGGCGCGCGCTCGCCCACAGCCCCCGCGTAGGTAACCCCAACCGCAAGCACCGCGATGCAACTGATCGCGAGTACCACCCGGCGCAACTGCCGCACGGTAAGGCGTGCAACCTTGGAACGAATCGTCGACGGCAGCATAATCAACCTGAGCTACCAAATCGCAACGAGCCTGGCCGGCCAGTTGCCGCTCGCGGCGCAGGCGCTTTGCCATGGCAACGCACACAATCAAAGCCGGTGGTTTTGAACGCTTCGCGACCGTTGTGGCAACGATCGCAACTTTGCATCGTTGGAGCTGCAATATTGCTCAACGCAGTAGCCCGCGCCACGCTGGCATGACACTCGGTGCAATTTGGCGCGGCACCGGCTTTTTGCGGATCGCGGCTGTGACTGGTGTGGGCAAAATTGCTTGCAACCGACCACGGCGACACGGCCCGGCTAGTAGCGGTAGCGGCGTTTGCGGAGCTCACCGACGCGCTCACCGACGCGCTCACCGACGCGCTCACCGACGCGCTCACCAACGCGCTCAATTGATGACACGCTTTGCAGTTGCTCATCGTTGGCGTGCTGGCTGCGGCTGGCTTCACATGACACGTGGCGCACGCGGCGTGGCCTTGCGGTGCCGCGCTGTTGGTAAATTTGTCACCGTGGCAGCTCAAACACGCGGCGTTGCCAGCGTTGGCCCCGGCAGCCGCGACGTGCACGGCGTGATTCATTGGGCTCGGCAATTCGTTGTGGGTTGGTCGCACCGTGGTCATGGCCGGCTTTTTCCAAGGCACAATCGCAAGTGCGCCGGCGGCATGGCACAC
>JAGPDK010000218.1 GCA_018057605.1 Kofleriaceae bacterium
GGGCGATCGTCGGTGGCCGCGAGTTTTTGCGCGATGGTGGCAAGCTCGAAGAAGGTGCTCGGCCGCATTCGAATAATAATTTTCAAGGCCGGTATGCGATTCGCCATGCGTGGGAAGGCGCGATTTCGTGCAAAGCGCCGATCCGTGGTCGCTGGGGTGGGCCGTGGGAAAGTATTCGCACGCAAATCGCCGACGGTGGCCAGCCCAAAGCTGCAACGAATCTAGCGTTTGCGCCGCGCGGTGCGATGGCGTTACCGACGGTGGTGCAGCAAGATATTCCTGAATTGGCGCTGAAGGCGAATAGTACCAAGGCGGTGACGGTGCCAGCGAATGGCTCGGGTGGTGGGTCGGCAACAGGGTCGGGCGCGGGTTCGGCACCGGCGGGTAATGCCACCGGTAGCCCGGGTGGCAGCGCCAAGAAAAAAGGCTGTGGCTGTCAAGCTGATGGCGGCGGCGCACCGGCCGGCGCTGCGGCGTTGCTGGTCGGTTTGGCGCTGTTCGGTCGGCGCCGTAGCCGGCGGGCCTAAGTTGACTGGGCCGAGATTGCACGTGACTGCAGTTTTGGACTAACGCGATACTGTGACGGCGCGGCGCTGCGGTTGGCCGCGCGGCCGCGGAAGTTGGCGTTTGCGCGTAGCCTGCTGCGCCGCCTGCGCGTCGCAGGTGGGTGGCACATTTGAGAGAGAAGGTTGGCATTGCGGCGATTGGCATTGTTGGAGAGTGAATGCCGAACTTGAATTGGCGATAGTTGTTGATGGGTATGCGCGCTGCTTTGTTTTGGGGCATCGGTCGACATCATGGCGTCTCGTCCGGTTTTCGGACCCAATTTTTTGCAAAAATGGAAGAATATTTTTCGATTTATGTTGACGTGTTTTTTTGGCTTAGAATTGCAGGGCTCACGAGCCGCCCGTAACACGCTAGTGCAACGCAGCTGTTTGCGCGGCTCGGATCGATCGGCTGCATCAATGAACTTCTTTGGGTACATCGCGAGTTCGCAGCACAGTGAGCGAATCACAGGGTCGAAAAAACAGGTGATATTAAGCTGCTATGGAAAATGGGGCAGAGGTGAGGGTGGCGATTGATGTCGATGTACTAGGGGCGCAAATCGCTGAAATGTCGGCGCATATCGATGCTGCAATGCATCGGTTGTTAACGGCGATTCGAGAATTCGATCTTGCTTCAGGCTGGCATGTGCAAGGCGCACTGTCGTGTGCGCATTGGTTGGCATGGCGAGTGGGCTGGGATTTACGTACGGCACGCGAGCGGGTGCGGGTTGCACGCAAGTTGGCGGAGTTGCCGCTGGTCGACGAGGAATTGCGGCGTGGCGTTATGTCGTATTCGCAAGCTCGGGCGATTACACGGGTGGCGACGGCGGAGAAGGAAACAGTGTGGTGCTAGCGATTGATGAAGCCGCGCTCGTTTGGGCGGCGCTTAATGCTGCGATTGCGAACGTAGATTCGGAGCCGACATCCGCAGCATCGACCGATGCGGAGCAGACTCCTGCGGAACACTCGGCTGCGGAACATTGGCCTGCGGAACCAAGCTCTGATTGAATTTTTCGGGCTGCAATTGCGCGCGGTTAGCCCCTGGTATTGTTGTGATTGGGTTATTTTCTAGGCGGTTAGACCGATTGGGGTCGAATCCGCGTTGAAAGAGGGAACTATGAAGAACTCCATGATCCGACTGATCGTGGCTGGCGCTGCTGCGCTGGTCACCACCGCTGCGGTTGCACCGCGTGCCGAAGCGTTTTGCGGCTTTTACGTCTCGGGCGGTGGCGCCAAGATGTTCAACGATGCAACCCAGGTAGTTCTGGTGCGCGATGGCACCCGCACGGTGTTGTCGATGCAAAACGACTACAACGGACCAATTGCTGATTTTGCGATGGTGGTGCCGGTGCCGGTGGTGCTCAAAGAGGCCGATGTGAAAACCTTGCCTCGATCGGTGTTTGATCACGTTGATTCGTTAGGCGCACCGCGCTTGGTGGAGTATTGGGAACGCGACCCGTGCCACATAGATCATCCGCGCAAAATGAGCGCGCGCGGTGGTATGGCAATGCCGTCGGCTGCGATGGAAATGAACAAGTCGCCCTCCCACGGAGTGACCATTGAAGCCAAATTTGTCGTCGGCGAATATCAAATCTTGATCCTGTCAGCGACCGAAGCCACCGGTTTGGAAACCTGGCTACGCGACAACAAATATCAAATCCCCAAAGATGCAGCGCCGTTGTTGCGGCCGTACATCGAAGCCGGCTCGAAGTTTTTTGTTGCGAAAGTAGATCCAAAAAAAGTCACGTTCGAAGGTAATCGTGCGGCGTTGTCGCCACTGCGTTTCAGCTATGATCACGATGAGTTTTCGTTGCCGATTCGGCTCGGGATGGCCAACTCATCGGGCACCCAAGACCTGATCGTGAATGTGATTGCCGCCGATAAGCGTTTCGAAGTTGCCAACTATAAAAATGTTACGATTCCGACCAACTTTGATGTCAAAGATGGCGTGAAAACTCGCTTCGGCGAATTCTACGCAGCTCTGTTCGATAAAACTGCGAAGCGCAATCCCGGTGCGGTGATTACCGAATATTCATGGGCCGCCACACCAGGTGGCATGTGCGATCCATGTCCGCCTGAATCAACCTTGGTAACCCCCGCTGACTTGGCGTTGTTGGGCGGCGATGTGGTCGGTGGGGCCATCGCGCAGGGTTCGTTTGTACTGACCCGCATGCATGCGCGTTATGGCAAAGCCGATATGAAAGATGATCTGCGATTCCGCGAGGCCAGCCCGATTGTCGGCGGCCGGGAATTTCGCAATGCCAACGGTAAATTGGAATACGGCTCGTCGAGCAGCAGCGTGAATAACTTCCAAGCGCGCTACGCTATGCGGCATTGGTGGACCGGGCCGATGACGTGCAAGAATCCACGGCGCGGCATTTGGGGTGGGCCGTGGAACTACGAACAACAAACCGATGACATGATCATGGCCCGCAAAATTGCGTTTGTGCCGCGTGGCAAAGTTAGCCTGCCTATGTTGGTCAAGCGCGACCTGCCTGAGATTGGCGTGCGGCAATGGCGCGCCAAACCGAAGTTGAATGCACCAACGGCAGCACCGAGCACGGTCCCCGGCGCTGAAAAACCAGCGCCGAAACCGCCGGCGAAACCGATGAACCTTGGCTTCGCAGCGTTGTTGCTACTGACCAGCCTCGGTGCTGCGCATCGATTCGCTCGTCGCGATCATAAAGGCGCGTAGTTGTATGTGGCGGCAACCAACTGCACATGCCGTGGGGCCGCTGTTGATAGCGCTGGCCATATCAGGCTGCCGCGCTGACGCCGATGCCAAAACTGTAGCGGTGGTTGGAGTACCGGCGCGGCCGCCGGCTGGATATATGCCTGTTGCCGGCAGCACGGCTGAGGTCAAGCTGCCGAGTGTGCCCGGTGAATTTGCTCCGAGTCTGGTCGTTGCACGCGGTGAAAAACGCATTGGTGACCTCACCCGCGGTGAGTTGCTTAGTGACACCGAGTCGTGCAGCGTGTGCCATGTCGATGCTGCGGCGCAGTGGAACAGCAGCGCGCATTCGTTTGCATCGTTTGGCAATCCGATTTATCGCGCCAATATTGATATCGCTCGCGCCAAGTTGGGCAAAGCTGCATCGCGGCACTGCGGCGGTTGCCACGATATGCCGCTGGTCGTCGATGGCTTTATGACCAGTGCGAAAGCGATTCCGCCTGACGATTTGCGCTCGCACTCCGGGGTGACGTGTCGGTTGTGCCATGGCATGAGCGCCACCACCCCTGACGGTAACGCCTCGTTTGTGTGGACCGCTCAAGACCTAGACGCGCCGGTGCTCACCGACCCAGCGTCGGTGGCCAAACATAAAGCCGCGGCGAGCGTGCGCAAGCTCGGCGATGATATGTGTGTGAGTTGCCATCGTGGTTTTTTGAGCCCCGACATGGGCATGCCCGCGCATCTGTTGGGTATTGATGAGCCAACGGCGTGGCGCAGTTCGGCCTACACCGGCAATGGCGCCATGCGCATGGACAAGGTTGAAAAACAAACCTGCATCAGTTGCCACATGGCCAAAGAACCGGCGTCGGCCGACGAACTTGGCGCGCATAATGGCAAGCTGGCGTCGCATCGCTTCTTGGGCGCGCACACCTGGATGGCCTCGATGCGCGGCGATGCTGAGCATTTAGCTAAGACCCAAGCCAAGTTAGTCGGCGCTGCATCGATCGATATTGCTGCTGTCCGGAATCCGGACGGCGCATGGGCTGTGCCGGCGGAAACCGCGCAGTTGGTGGCAGGGCAGCGGTTCGACTTTGACGTGGTGATTCGCAATTTGCTGGTGGGGCATCGCTTCCCAGGCGGCGTAATGGATATGCACGATACTTGGATTGAGTTCGCGGTGCGCGATGCGCAGGGCCGGGTGCTGGCGCAGTCGGGCCAAGCTCACGCAACCAACCGCAACGATACCGAAGCCCATGTGTTGAAATCGTACATCGCTGATGAAAAGGGCGAAATTCTTAATGAGCACGAGATTCCGGCGTTTCGCGCGTTGATTGCCAATCACACTGTCGGGCCGCGCGAAGCCGTAGTGGTGCGTTATGGCTTTGTTGCACCAAGCTCGCTGCCCGTTGGCGTGATCACGGTGACCGCGATACTGCGGCATCGGTCGCGCTCGCTAGTAGAGCAAGCCGCGGTGTGTAAAGCCACTCGCGGCAAAATTGGCGGTGCCTTTATTCACGGCGCCAAAGGTGCGCGCATGGTGACGATCGATGCGTGTGCAGCGCAACCGATCACCGAGATTGCGCGTACCGAAATCCGAATCGGCGCTGGTGGGCCTAGCGCAACGCCGTCGAAGACTCGCGCAGTGGCAACTCGGCCAACCTGGGAGCGCGGCTATGAACACGGCATGGCGCTAACGGCCGTGGTATCCGAACGACTTGAAGAAGCCCGCCAAGTGCTCGACCTGGCACGCGCTGCGACCCCCGTTGGCGAAGCTGGTGCCAAACCACGTGCGATGATCGATGTGCAGCTCGCTTGGGTGGCAGCGAAACAAGGCCGCGCCGATGATGCACTGGCCCTGGTCGCTGCGGTGCGGTCGGTGGTGCTGGCCAACAAATGGCCCGAGCCGCCGGTGTTAGCGTTTATTGCAACCGATGCGTTAGCGCGGGTTTGGCGTTGGCAAGAAGCAGTCGCCCCGGCCCGGGCATTTGTGCTTGCGGCGCCGCTCAACACCACGGCGTGGGTAATGCTAGCGCGGGTGCTTGGCTCGGTCGGCGATAACACGGCCGCCCTAGACGCAACCAACCGTGGCCTTGCGGTTGCGCCGCGTGAGCCCGATTTGTTGCGCAGCCAAGCGGTTGCGCTAGCGGGCCTTGGCCGCCCGGAAGCGCGAGCTGCACTCGCAGCGTTTGAACGCTTCCGCACGCCAGATACCGCCGCCGATGTCCGCATTGCGTGTGCTCGACAAAACGCGCAATGCAGCCGCGAGCGCGAGTTTGGCCACCGCCATGATCTGCGTCAAGCACCGGCAAAATAGCGGTGGGGCGCACCCCGGATTTACTTGCTCGGTTTGACCGGGTTGTCGATCGTCAGGCCACCCGATGTTGGCGCTTGGGCGGCTGGCGGCTTTTCGGTTTTGTTGCCAAAAAGTCCGGCCAATGGAGTCCAGCCCAAGACGCCGGCCAGCAGCCCAGCACCCAGCAAAATATAAATGATGCCCCAAAGGATGTGGGTACGCCGGCTCATGCCAAATAAGCCGCCTCGGGCGCGGGCTTTGGCCTCATCGGTTTTGGACCGAAAACCTAGAAAAATTCGATAGCTGCCCCAGGTCAGAACCCAAAAAACTACGACCAGGGTGAGCCAAAGCGGGATGCGCATGGCTGCAACGTGTAGCACAAACCTCGCTGCGCAGCGCATGCAACCTGCGTTACGCGGTAGCAACGCTGCATGCGCACCCTCGGTGGCACCCGTAACTGCTCAGATCTAGTTAGTTTTTAAGGGGTTACGCGCGGTTGACAGTAGCAACCACAAAAGGCAAAAGTCCGCTCGAAACCCATGGCTGCAATGCACGACCACCGCCACGAATCCCCGCGTCCGCCTTTGTACAAGGACTCCGCAGCCTTCTACGACGTTGATGGCACGTTGATCAAAACCAACATCGTGAACTCGTTTGCATATTACGTGCAGCGCCAACCGTCGCTGAGTAAATCTGCGATCGATACTGCGCGCACGGTGGCTTCGGTGCCGGTGTTTTGGTTGGCCGACAAGCTGTCGCGCAAATGGTTCAATGAGATTTTTTACCAGCGCTACCAAGGTTGGTCGGAAGACCGCCTCATTGTCCTGGCCGATGAATTGTTTGAAGACGTTATCAAGCCCAACATTTATCCACGGGCCAAAGACCTGATCGCGCAGTCCAAACGCACCGGCCGCAAGCAAGTGTTGCTGTCGGGCGCGTTGGATTTCACCATGACGCGGCTCGCTGAATATCTGGAAGTTGACACGTTGATTGCCAATAGACTCGAATTCGTCGACGGTTATGCCACGGGCAAGCTGTGTAAACCGTTTGTTGCCGGTGCCACCAAGGCCGACATCATGCGCGACTACGCACGCAAAAATGGTATCGACTTAACCGAATCGTATGCCTACTCGGACAGCTTCTCCGACTATCCAATGCTTGCTGCGGTTGGCCATCCGACCGCCTGCAACGCCGATTTTCGTTTGCGTTCGACTGCGCGTTCCTACGATTGGCCGGTGATCGATCTCGACGAAGATCCTGACCGTGATCCAGCGCGGCGGCCTAACGGCCTGGGCCCGGCGCGGCAGCCTCGGCAGATTCGTCGGCAACCGTAACGCCCTGGTCTCGCAATTTTTTTAACTCTGTTTGGCTGGCTCACTCACTAGGACATCCCATGCGTTCGATTCGTCCCAAAACTCGTGCTTCTAATCGCGAGAACATCGTCACCATCGATACTGATTCGGCACCGCGGATCATGTTTTCCGGCGAGAACTTTCGCCTCGAAGACCTGCCGGTAGGCACCCGGGTCATCTATCCAAAACGGCCGATGACGCCGGTGGCCAATCCCAAGGCTGCCATTCGCTACGCGCTCAACAATCCTGAGGGCATGGACCCGCTGCATGCGTTGTTAACTCCAGGCATGAAAGTTACCATTGCCATCGACGATATCTCGATGCCGCTACCGGTGATGCGCACGCCTGATGTGCGGCAGATGGTGCTGGAAATCGTCTGTGAGATGCTGGCTGACCATGGCGTCGACGATGTGCACTTGATTATCGCGTTGGCGCTGCATCGCCGCATGACCGATGCCGAAATCAAGCGCATGGTCGGCATGAAGATTTGGAACGAGTTCGCGCCCGATCGTTTGTACAACCACGATGCGTGCGACCCCGATGGCATGGTGGTGTTGGGTAAAACCCGCCACGGTGAATTGGTTGAAGTGAACAAGCGCGCTGCTGAGAGCGACTTGGTCATCTATTGTAATTTGAACTTTGTGCCGATGAACGGCGGCCACAAATCGATGGGCGTTGGCTTGTGCGGCTACGAAAGTCTCAAGGCTCACCATACGCCCAAAGGCATTGTGGATTCCAACTCGTTCATGGATCCACCGAAGTCGCATTTGTCGCACTCGTTTGGTCGCCAAGGCAGTTTGGTCGAACAGCACCTCAAAGTGTTCCACATCGAAACTGTGCTCAACAACCGCACCTTTGACGGACCGCTGTCGTTTTTGATGAAAAACGAAGACGACTTCACCGAATCGGATCGCTTGAAATTTCAAGGTATGAAATGGGCTCTCGACAAGATGCCGTTTGCGGCGCGCCGCGAATTATTCATGCGCACGCCCGGTGCTTACGAATTGATCGGCGTGTGGGCTGGCGCGTGCGAGCCGGTACACGAAAAGACCCTAGCTAAAAGCTACGAGCAGTATGCCGTTGAAGTCGATGGCCAATGCGACATCTTGATCACCGGCATTCCGTACATCTCGCCGTACAACGTCAACAGCAAAGCGCTCAATCCACTGTTAGTGCAAGTGATGGCGCAGGGCTACTACTATCACATGTACCGCGGCCAACCGTTGGTGCGCGATGGTGGCGTCATGATCATCACGCATCCGTGCTCGGACAAATTTGATCCGGTGCACCACCCAAGCTACATCGAATTCTTTAATCGGATTTTGCCGGAGACTCGGGATTCGTACTTGATGGAAACTAAGTATCAAGACGAGTTTGCCTACAACCCAAGCTACGTCGAGATGTACCGGCGCGGTAACGCCTATCACGGCGCGCATCCGTTCTACATGTGGTACTGGGGCCAACGCGGCCGCGAAAAACTTTCGCGAGTCATCGTGGTCGGCGCCGACAACGCGACAGTGCCAGCGCTGCTAGGTTGGGAAACCGCGAGCTCGATGGCCGAAGCGATTGCCATGGCGCAAGGCACCATGGGCCGCAGCGCGCAAATCACGATGATGCATCATCCGCCCGTGGTCATCGCTGACGTTCAGTAGCCAGCGACGCGGCAACGTGTCGACGGCACCAGGGACGGCAACGTCTCTTGTTAACGCCTTTTGTCGAACCAACATTTGTGAGCGCACTATGAGCAACCATCCAACCAACAATCATCTTCTGGGTACCGGCGTGTCCGCCAATGGCTACTTCCCGGATACCGAAGAAGTGTTTGGCATTCACGCCACCCGGATGCCGTGGGACGGTGCCACGGCGGCCGAGCTGCCGAAGTTGCGTCACCCGATGAACCCAAACGAGCCGCGCCTTGATGTTGGGGCCACGCTCGCTGGCAAAACGATTTTGCTCATCGGCACCACTGGCTTTGTCGGCAAAGTTGCGTTGTCGATGTTGCTGCATCGGTATCCGCAGGTCGGGCGAATTTATTGTTTGGTCCGGCCCGGTGCTGGCAACACCGCCGAGCAACGGTTCTATCGCAAGGTGGCTTCGTCGGAGGCGTTTGATCCGTTGCGTGCAGTCCACGGCGATAACTACGAAG
>JAGPDK010000662.1 GCA_018057605.1 Kofleriaceae bacterium
TTCTTTGCGTTATCGTGATCGTAATCGTGGAAAACCAACCTTGGTCGGGATCCTGGGGATCCTCATGGTCGGGATCCTTGGGGAAGCTTGGAAAAACAAACCCCGGTCGGGATCCTTGGGATCCTTGGCAGGTGGGGAAAAACAAACCCTGGTCGGGATCCTCGGATCCTGGGGATCCTACGGATCCGGTCGGGATCCTTGGGGGAAAAACAAACCCCGGTCGGGATCCTCGGTGCTGCACACGCAAGCATCGCTGGTTGATACCGGATGTTCTCATCCAGGTGAGTCCACACGTTCGACCCACGTGCGTCGCTGCGATAATTTTATAGCTTAGCGTGCTGGGCCAGGGCGTTGCGGTTGTGCCGGTGGTTGCGCTGGACGCAAGGTTTGTTTGAGCACGCGGCGCTCGTTGCGATCGATTTTGCCGTCACGATTGGTGTCGAAGCTGGCTTTGATGGCGGCGCGCTCCGATGGGTCGAGGCGGCGATCACCGTTGCGGTCGAAGCGCTGCAACATGGCAAGTTTGATCATCTTGCGTTTTTGACCACGCTGGCCTTGCTGGCCCGGCTGGCCCTGCTGGCCGCGTTGACCACACTGGCCCTGGTGCGCTTGTTGGCCACGTCGGCCGCGTTGGCCTTGATGCGCTTGCTGGCCGCGTAGCCCGCGCTTGCCATGCATACCGCGTTGACCGTGGCTGCCGGGGTTTTGCCCGTCGCTGCTGGCCGCAGCGTAGGGTGCGTTGTTGAAGGTTTCATTGCTAGGTTGATTGCCAGGCGCGGCCGAAGCCAGCGCAGGCGAGGCAAACAATGCAGCAACACTTAGGGCTAAGGCAGTTAAGAGCTTCATGGCCTTATGACGCGAGCCACACGCTCAAGGTTAAAAACAATTTCGCGCGAACGGTTATCGCGTTATTCGCACGGCGCCGTAATTGGGCCTGGGGCTGGCACCGTCGGCACGCCGTTGGCGACGTAGGTGGCAAAAAAACAGCCATACTGATGCTTCACAGTTTCGAGCTGGCGGTAGATGTAATGCGGGTCAACGATGCCGTCCCCAGCGAACTGCACCACCACGTTGGTGGTTGCCGGCGCGCCACCTGCACCCGGCCGATTGGCTTTGACTGGATAATTCGCAATGCCATCGAGATCGTCGAGCGTGAGCGCGGTTTGCATGGTTGGCCATACCGACGGGCCAGCTTGGCGATTGCCATACGCCAGGGCGGCCGCATCGTAGATTTGGGGCGGAAAATAGGTGTCGCCCATGCTGGTTGGTTCATAAATGTGACGCACTGGTAAACCTGGCAACGGTCGGCGTGCGAGCCGCGCCATCGAGGCCATCGGTTCAGCGATTTCCCATGCCAGCGACAACAAGCCGACGCCTGGGTGCACGAACGAATTCTGTTCTTCGTCGACGCGCAACACACTTGAGATCAACGGGCGTGCATTGGGAATCGTTGCGGTGTCGAGAATCATTAGGTTCCAGAAACCACCGGCACCGGTTGGCACCAGCGCGCCGTAGCGGCCTTCGATCGCCCCGATCATATTGGTGTACATGCCGCCCATGGATTGGCCGCCAGCGACGATTTTGCTAGCGTCGAATTTGTGGCTTACCACTCCGCTGGGCAACGTTAAGCCGCGCGCATTGCAGGCCGTGGTGACCGCGGCTGGAATTTCAAGTTGCAGTAGAGCATCAAGCAGTAAGCGTTGTTCAATCACACCTTGTTGAAACGTGTACGGAAACGCGCTTAGGTTGTTGAGATTGAGATAGGCGTAGTCAGTTGCACCGGCGACGCGCTCGGGGTTCACCGGTAGTCCGCTCGACGCAGCCGCGATGCCGTGGCGCGCAACAACCCAGCCTGGGCCTTTGCCAATTTCTGGCTCACCGGTTGGCGTGGTGGTAGCGCCGAGATCCACAATGCCACCCGACACGCCGCCCGAGCCATGAAAAAATTAGTACAGCGGCCAGCCAGCAGCCGGCATTGCAGCGAGGGGCAAGGTGATCGTCAGCGGAATTGTGACATCGCCTTGTGCGAGCGCAGATCTTTGAGCACGGTCAACCGCACCGACGGATAACTGCCGACACCTGTGCCCTCTGACGCACCAAATAACCAGCCAAATCAATTGCTCTTGCGGCAACCGCCGCTGCCGCACCGTCGCCGTGCCTGTCGACAACAGCGCTTCGGCGATCCACTCCGCACTCAACGCGCCCATCACCCGACTGTAATCGCCCGGGACAAAAGCCGCCGTCACATCCACCATCGTGCCAAAATCGTCGTTTAACGTATGCCGCATGCGTGCAGCATGATCCGCCGGACCATCGACAACCAGGCTCAATAAAGTGATTCTAAATTCCGGGTAAATCTCAACGGGTTGCGCTTAAGTGATCGGCATTGGGGACGTTCCCAATGCTGGTCACTTAAGCGCATCAGATCGAAACTCTTGAACTTTTCAGTTTACTCTGTAGCGCCTACTCGGACTCGGACTACCGCGCTCGGACCACCGCGCTCGAGCATCGCACCGCGCTTGGCCGTCGGCTGTTTTCGTCCATGCACACGCGCACGCAATGCGCCAACTCTTAGCCGTCATGCCGTTAGCAACATTCGTTG
>JAGPDK010000219.1 GCA_018057605.1 Kofleriaceae bacterium
CACCTGCGCGCTATGCCATACGGTGGTGCGCGATGGTGGGCTGGTGGTTGGTGCGGCTCGGCGGCGGCTCGATTTCGGAGCCCTGCGGTTAACGTTTTTTCGCGAGACAAATAACTATGTTGAGCCCGAGTTGGCGCGGCGCATGGCCTCGTGGGGGCCGGGGCGAGCCGATGTTACTGAGGACGATGATCAAGATCCGGTCGCAATTCCCGATTTGTGGGCCTTGCGAGATCAACAGTACTTGACCCAAGCTGGCACCATTAGGCACATCGGCCCTGCAGCGTTGGCGATTCGGCAAGAAACTCAATTGCTGCATGCAAATTTGCAGCGCATCCGGCCGCCGCGCGAAATTGCGTGGGCGTTGGCCATGTATTTGTATTCGCTGACGCCGCCGCCGGTACCGGAGCCTGCTGATATTGCGCAGGTGGCACAGGGTCGGCAACTGTTCGATGAACATTGTCAGCGTTGTCATGCCAGCCCGTCGTGGAGTGGCGATGCGTATCCGGTAGCGCGGATCGGAACAGATCCGGCACTTGCGACGGGACACGGCCGTGGCACGGGCCGCTATCGCACGCCGTCGCTGCTGCGCGTCGTCGATGCAGCGCCGTATTTGCACAATGGCTCGGTGCGCACGCTCGACGAATTATTAGGACCAGAACGTTTTGCAACCGACTACGCGGCTGGGTTGCTTGGGCCGGGGCCGATTGTTGGCCATCGCTATGGTACCGAGTTGCCGGTTGATGACAGGCGCGCCCTGCGCAAGTTTCTTGAATCGCTGTAGTTGGGCGATCAGGTTTTTACCTGGGGTTCGTTGATCGCAGGTGGTGACATCACTGTGGCTTGACCAGCCACAATTTGATCCGCACCGTCAACTGCGACGGTGAGCCGAACTTGATAGACCTGAGCTGCGGCCGCTGATTTGGTCGTGCCGTAGGTTTCCCAGGCCGGGGCCGACAGCGCCCAACTTGCTTTTAAGGTTGCGCCTGCGGCAAGCGATTGATCCCAAGCAACATAGGTGCCAGCGTCGGTCCAGCGCTCGGGCGCACGCGGGGTTAATTCACCGAGTACTTTGCCGTTGGCATCGATGAGTTCGACTTTGCGCAATGTAATAGTAGTTGCAGCGCTAGCAGCCGAGCGCAACTCGAGTTGAACCGCAGTCTGCACACAGGCGGTAGCTTCGCGTTTGGCTCGGCTTTTCCGTTTGGCGGATGATTCGTCCATGTCAGCTTTCAGCGTTGCCTCGGGCTCCACGTCCATCGCTGTTTGCTTGTCGTCGCTCGGGCAATCATCGGCCAAGGTAATCGACGCCACTGCGATGACCACGGCACGGGCGGCTGCGACGGTTGGCGGTTGAGTTGGCGGGGAGGCAAGCGCTGCCGCTGAACCGGTTGCACTACCCGTCGTACGCTCGGACCCTGTCGGTTTGGCCGTCGGCGAACTACATGCCACGAGCAAGCAACCACTCAAAAAAATGCCTGCTGTCATAGCGCAACGCTGAAAATTCATACTTGGCCTCCTATGGTGAGCTTACTACGCATCGAAACCAGAAAAGGTCTAGCTGCTACAATCCAGGCATGGCGCAAGCGTGGGCAAGCCGATTGGCCTGGCTGACCGCGTCAGGCCAGTGTTCGCCAGCCCCACTGTGACAACCCCACTTGCAGAGTTGCGAACCTTGGGCACGTTGGCCTAGTTTTAGCCAATGACTTGGCAACAAACCTCCATTCTCGACCGCGATAGCGCCCCCGCACCCATTCATCCTGCGTGGGTACGCAGTGGCACCCCCAGCGCCCGCGCGCGTTCACTGTTCGCGACTGCGGATGATGATTTCTCGGCGACGATTTGGGAGTGCACGGAAGGCGAATTCGAGTGGCAGTATCGCAGCGACGAAATTATTCATATCCTTGAAGGCGAAACCTACGTCGACGGCCGGCGGCTTACGGTTGGCGATGTCGCCATTTTCGCCCGCGGTACGTCGGCGCATTGGCGTATTACCAAGCCCATTCGCAAACTGGCGCTGCATCGTTCGGTAACCCCACTGACCTGGCGCCGCGCAGCGTTGCGCGTCAAAGCAACAGCACGCAGCGCAATTGAAACTGCGCGCGCACTCGCCGCCCGTCGCGGGTAGCACGCACCGCGCCAGTCAAGGCGGTAGGTTGCACCTCGTGAAGCGACGCGCGCTTCCTGCTACAATCCAACCATGGCCAGAACGTGCGCAGGTTGTAAGCGGCCGCTGGGTGCGACCGCGGCTCGTTGTATCTATTGCGGAGTTGCGGCACCACAAGTTGAATCCGGCGATAATGACGGTGCGGGCGGCCTCGGGCGGCTTGGTGCGGGGCCGTTTTTGTTGGTTTGCGGCAATGGCTGCGGGCGCAAAAATCAAGTATCGCGCGACCGGCTGGAGCGCTTGCTGGAACGCGATGCGCTCAATTGTTCTTATTGTGCGCAACGCATGGTGTTGCCGCCCGAAGTTGCCGAATTTGTCGCAGCGTTAAAAGCGCCGTTTTCGCGCCGGCCGGTGATGGTGATTTGCCCCGGGTGTGGTCGCAACGCGCCCACCGATCCTGGTGTGCAATCGCGCTGCATGTACTGCAGTATTGAGTATCTATCGCCGAACAGTGCGGAGGGCGTGGCGGCCATGGGCCCACTGCATGGGTTAGTCGCCGCAAGCCCCCGCGATGTTACCGCCGCGTTGCAAGGGTTACCCGCCGAGGCGCACTGCCAACTTGCTGCGGAGTTGCTCCGCGCTCGCGCCGCGCGCAACGAAGTTGCCGTTGGTGAAGCCGAAGCAATTGCAACAGCCCTGGTGCGGCTGGCCGATTGGCAGCCGGCAATGGCGACGATCATCGAGCTGCCTTTGAGCAATCGCGATGCTGAAGTGCTGGTGCCGCGTGTGCTGTTTGGCGTTGCCGAATACGGCGTATTTCCGCGCGGCGAGCACACCGAATTGTTGATGGTGCTCGGATTGAAAAATCGGATAACGTTGCCGCGCCTCAACGCCACTGACGCCATCAATGTCGCGATGTTTGCGCTTGGTACCGGATTTTCCATCGACAACGATCGGGATCGCGAGCAGCTCGCCAGTGGGATACGTATTCAGATTCACGGGCGGTTGCGACCGTCGAGCCAAGGCGTGCAATTCAAAGCGGTGAATCAAACTGACCAAGCTGCGCCGACGGCGCTGAGCGCGGCGCAGGTTCAAGTGCTAACCGAACGCGTGCAGAGTTGTGGGCCGGTGCTGCAACGGTACTTTGTGTTGGCTGCGTTGCTTGGTCAATCGTGTCGCGGCAGCACAGCATTTAGTATCAGCGCGAAGGCGGTAGCGCGTCGGTTCGAAACCTTGGGCATCGCGCCGCCCGCCGGTGATCTGGAACATCTGTGCCCGCGTATGCCGGCGATTTTTCCGACGCTGTAGCTGGGTGCATGCTGGCGAGTTGCCTTGGTTGTCGCCGCAGCAGGGCCGGGCACGCTCATTTTTGATGATCAAAGCGTTGGCGTCGTTGCCAGCGCACAGTACGGCAGCAACGGTGCAAGCGAGGTATCTTCGACGTCATCGAGGGAGCTTGACGCGCATTCTTCGTCGGCACGCCAGGCGCCCCAAGGCAGCATGTTCGCCGCGGCGTAGGTTTGATATACGCCGAAGGAGCCGGCCGTTTGCTTGAGCGGGGCGGGCTCGGCACAACCCATAGCCTGGGCCGTGGCAAGTTGTTTCATGATGGTGTCGTGCATCAAGCGACTCGACGAATTCCAGCAGCAGGTGCGCGACTTGGGGTAGTCGAGTGGCGCGTAGATGTAATCCTCGACGTTGCGATATTTGCGTTCAACTTGTTCGGCGTTGAGCCCAAAGTTGGTTGCGCTCAGCGTGATGAGTTGGTCGAACAGTTGTTCACGGCCCGAGCGGGCCGAACACGACGACGGATTGTTGCGCAGGTGTTCGCGCTTAAGTTCGATTTGCGCAACCAATTCATCGCGCAATACCGTCGGCGAGGCTTGCCCCAACATGGTTTCAAATTGTGCGGGGCGTTTGGCGAGGCGAGCAAAATCGGTTGAGTCGACCCAATTGGCCTCGTCGCCATCCATCCAGGTATTGGTCCAATAGCCGTTGATGGCTTTGGCGACGCGCCAGCGCTTGATGCCGCCACCGAGTTTCACGTATGGCGTGAGGTTGTCTTGGCTAAGGCCTTCGCCGCCGCCTTGATTGCTGGTCAAGTTACGTTTCGTGCTCGACGGACTTTCGACATAAAGTTGGGCCGGGGGTTCGTTGCCATAAACGTTTTGGGCTTCTTTGCGGCCAGCGCCGAGGTCTTTGACGCGTAACATCAGCATGGTGTGACCGCTACCGTTTGGCGCTCGCCGATACACCAGGGTGTCACCGGTGCGCAGCGCCGAGGGTTGCAGATTAAACGTGTTGGCTGAGTCGGCTAAGTTGCCCGATCCGGTATACGCCAGCAGATACATCATCATGCGCGCTGCGCGTTTGTTGAGATGCAGTTCGTCGAGATAGGCGCCCGTGCCTTCGCCGGGCGCGAGGTAAAATGGCAATTCATCTTGGTACACGCCGTTGGTTTGGCCATGTAAGTGCATATTGCGCAGGCGCGAATCTTTGGGCCAATTGGCCAGGTTCGCCGGTGGCGTAGCACTGAAATCTTTGTAGATGCGCGCGATCTTGACCGCCGAGGACCACGCCCCGGTGCTAGTACGCGCGCCGAAGTGGCCAAAGTACACGGTGGGATTGCCACCAGCGGAAATCATGAAAGGCAGATTGTACCAAGCTGCAAACGTAGCGCGCAGTAACAGCGCGCCATCGGCGCAGTCAAGTTTGCCTGACGGCAGCACTTTGCCCCATGGTGTCGTGATGCGAATCGTCTTGTAGTAACTCGAGGTTTCGGACGGCACAAATTCTAGCGAGCCCATCCACTTGGCAAATTTTTCGTCCCATGACAGGCCCGAGTTAACCGGCCATGCCATGCCAGCTTTTTTAGCTTCACCGGTAGTGCGATCTTCCCACCGGTTTTTTACCGCCCAAGCTTGGGTGTCGGCGTAGTCACCGTCAACCGGCAAGCCGCGCCGGCCGATGCCATCTTCTTTGCCCGGCGTGAGGTTGGGTGGCAACGGTTCGGCCACGCCTTCGACATCATCAGCATCGTCTTGTTCGGGGCTGGCGCAGCCAATGAACGCAGTCGCGCTCAGGGCCACGCTAGCTAGCGTCAAACTGCGAAGGACGTTGGAAATGCGCATGCCGGGGCCTAAAGCAAGATGCGATCCAATCCTGCGGCCTATGCTGACGAGCTTTCTCTTTTGATTTTAGCATGTTAGGACGACCCTGCAGATCCACGCCGACCTTCGCTTGCGACTGTTGACCGATGGCAACTCGCGTAGCCGGGCCGCGTGAACCGCCACATGAGCCTCGATGTGGGTCGAGGTGCTGGTGTGCGGTTGCGCGCCGGCATTGCGGATGGAGTTTTCGTTAGTGGCGCTTCGCTCTGACAGCCACAGGCTGCAGCCGATTTGCGGTGCGGTCGGTACATACCTGAAAAGTTTCATCGGGTTTTGGGTTGTATGCGAGGCGTGTTGCCAAAACTGAGTCTGGCCGTTGCAGCTGCGATGTGATTTGTGCCGCGTACGTTTGGCGCAAGGTACTCGGTGCCGCAGCCGATGCGTCGGCGGGTGCTTGGTGGGCCAGACACGCGCAAATCGCCGCTGCAACGTCTAGTGAGTGGGGTGCGCCGAGATTAACTGTCCACGCCGACGTGATGGCACCGGGCGTCAGGTGCAAGTCAACGTTGGCGCCGGGTTGTTCGAGTTTGGTTGTTTCAGCGCTGGCGATGCTGCTGCGGCGAATTTTGAGAAAGGTGTTGTCGCGTTGCAGCACAACAAATTCGTCTTCGAACGAAAGCACTATAGTGCCGCTGATCGTGATGTCACGGGGCGCCGCGGTGGTGTTGATGGCCGCCGCCGTTCGGTCAACGCTTGACCGTACGAGCGGGAAAACGGTTGTGGTTGTTGCGACGAAAAGGAATGATATGACCGAACTCAGGGATGCATTTATCATGGTCTCACCTCGATGTTCATAGTGGCGGAGGTTCCGCAAAAGGTGAATCAACCGCCGGGGTGGATTCTTGTTGGCATCGTTTCGACAGATCAGCCAATATTTGTTGGATCGCTTCTACTAATAACCGGTAAGCTCGCAAAATGGAAAACGTGGGGAGGAAACGGCGGGCCAGCGTGGGCCTTTGCATCAAGGCGATGGATCGCACCGTGCTTGAGCAAAATTCGGTGTGCATCGAGTTCTGCGGGGCCCGTGTTGGCAGCCAGTGCAAGGAAGGCTGCATGCTGCGTTTTCCGGAAGCTGCACAGGGTTCGGCTCCGACCTTAGGCTTTCATGTTGCAGCGAATCTCAGCGCCGGCGAACAGGTGTTTGATGCCTTGATTATCGACGACGGTGACACGCTCACTACGTTGTTATTGCCCAAGGCCACGTTTGTGAGCAAGATGCGTGCGCTGTTCGAAGGCCATGGTTTAAGCCCCGCCGAGTTGGCCGTGATTAATTTGGTTTTACAAGGCCATGCCAATCGCGAGATCGCACAGCGCTTGTTCGTGTCGCGACAAACCCTCAAAACCCATCTCAATAATATCAATAAAAAGGTGCCGATTTCGCTCGGTGTCGAAGCCTTGCGGCGGCGCTTGCGCCTCGAAGCGTGAGGGGCGCGGGTTGATTACATCACAATCACGCTGCGGATGCTGGTGCCTTCGTGCATGTAATCGAAGGCTTTATTGATCTCGGCTAGCGGCAGTTCGAACGTGACCATGTCGTCGATATTGATCTCGCCGTTGAGGTACTGCTCGACGTAGCCTGGCAATTCGGTGCGGCCTTTGACGCCGCCAAATGCTGAGCCTTTCCACACCCGGCCGGTGACCAACTGGAATGGCCGGGTTGAGATTTCTTGGCCGGCGCCAGCAACGCCAATGATGATGGACTGGCCCCAGCCGCGATGCGCGCATTCGAGCGCGGCACGCATCAGCCCAACGTTGCCGACGCATTCGAAGGAATGATCCACACCCCACTCGGTCATGGCGACGATGACTTGTTGAATTGGCTTGTCGTGCTCTTTGGGATTTACAAACTCGGTGGCCCCGAGCTTCATCGCAATTTCTTTTTTGCCGTTGTTGATGTCGATGGCAATGATGCGCGATGCGCCGGCGGTTTTGGCGGCTTGAATCACCGACAGCCCGATGCCGCCGAGGCCAAAGACCGCGACGGTATCGCCTTTTTGCACCTTGGCGGTGTTGTGCACGGCGCCGAGCCCTGTGGTGATGCCGCACCCAAGCAAACACACTTTGTCGAGCGGCGCTTTCGGGTTCACTTTGGCCAAGGCAATTTCTGGCACCACGGTGTATTCGGCGAACGTTGAGCAGCCCATGTAGTGGAAAATTGGCTGGCCGTTTTTGGAAAACCGCGTGGTGCCGTCGGGCATCAGGCCGCGACCTTGGGTCGCACGGATTTTTACGCACAGGTTGGTTTTTCCCGAGGTGCAAAATTTACATTCGCGACACTCCGGTGTGTACAAAGGAATCACGTGATCGCCAACGGCCAGCGAGGTAACGCCGTCGCCAACGGCCGCGACGATGCCGCCGCCTTCGTGGCCCAAAATGACCGGAAATAAACCTTCGGGGTCAGCGCCAGACAGCGTAAATGCGTCGGTGTGACACACGCCGGTGGCGACAATTTTAACCAGTACTTCGCCGGCTTGTGGGGGCTGCAAATCGATTTCTTCGATCGAAAGGGGGGCGTTAGCTTTCCACGCGACGGCGGCCTTGATTTTCATGGACGACGTTTTGGCATGTCGGCGCGATTAGTCAACCGACGGACGTAAACTCCCGGAGCTGGCTGGCACAAAGTTGCAACGCGAGGCACTCTGCGCGGGTGAAGCCGCCTATCGCCATGCCGACAACACCGACGGTTGTTACGCTGGGGTTTGCATGCGTGCTCGGCGCGTTGGTGGGGGTGTGCGTCGGATTGGCTGCTGCGCTGTTTTTGTATTTGTTGGATCACGTTACGCAGATCCGTGTTGCCCATGGCTGGTTGGTACTCGGGTTGCCCGTTGCGGCCGCTGCGTTGGTGTGGAGTTATTTGCGTTTTGGTGCGACGGCCGGGCGAGGTATGGCGGTGATTCTCGACGAGGTCGCGACGCGTGATGCGGTTGCCGATGACGTCGGGCAAATGCCTGGGGCGACAGTTCCATTCCGTATGGCCCCGATGGTCATGGCCGGTACGTTGTTCACCCACCTGTTCGGCGGTAGTGCCGGGCGCGAAGGCACGGCGGTGCAAATGGGTGCCAGTTTGGGCAGCGCGGTGGCGTCGGTGGTGGGTGCGCCGGTGGCCGTGCGCCGGCTGGTCGTGATGGCGGGGATGGCGGGCGGCTTTGCTGCGGTTTTTGGTACGCCGATCGCCGGTGCTTTGTTTGCACTTGAAGTCAGTCGGCGCCGCGTTGAGTTGCGCCAGTTGTTGCTCGCTGCGGTTCCGGTGGTAATCGCGGCTGCCGTCGGAGATCAGGTGTGCCTTGCGCTTGGCACGGTGCACACCACGTACAACGCAGGGCCAGCACTGCCCCTTGGTCCCGTGCTCATCGGTAAATGGGTGGCGGTGGCGGTGGCTGCGGCGGCGGTGGCGCATGCGTACATTTTTTTGGTCGACCGGGTGCGCGCGGTCGGTAGCAAAATCTCGGCACCCGCGCTGGCTGCAGTCGGCGGTGCGGTCATTGTTGGGGCGTGGTGGGTGTGGGGCGACACCTACCTGGGGCTTGGCGTGCCAACGATTGTGCGGGCCTTTAGCGACGACAATCTGCCGTACTACGCGTTCGCCTGCAAACTCGCGCTCACCGCGATCACCATTGGCGTGCGCATGATCGGTGGTGAAGTTACGCCGTTGTTTTTCATCGGTGCCACGTTAGGCAACGGCCTTGCCGGGCTGCTGGGCTTGCC
>JAGPDK010000220.1 GCA_018057605.1 Kofleriaceae bacterium
CGTGAAAGCTGGTGCGAAGTTGTTTGCCGACGACATCGGCGAGTTGCGCGACCTGCGGTAAAACCTGGGTGATCGCTAATTTGCCCACGGGCAATAATAGCGTTGGTCGCAGAATTTCGACTTCGGTGCGCAGATGCTTGCCGCAGTTGGCTATCTCGGCGCCGTCCGGCACACGGTCTCCGCCTTTGGGATTTTTACCGGGAAAACACCGACACACCGCCGCCATGTAGGCATGGGCGCGAAACATTGATTCTGTCACCCCAATGCTCGCGTACCAAGCAAACAGCGTTTTGCCGGCAGTCCACGCAAATGGCTTGCCGGCCGCGCCTTCTTTGTCGCCCGGCGCTTGACCAATCATCATGATTTCAGCCATCACCGGCGCACCTGAGACCACTGGCCCCACCATGTTGGGGCAGGCTTGGCAAGTGAGTAGTTTGCGGTAATGTTGTTCAATAGTGGGCAACAGCGATGGCACGGCCGTACTATGCCTTAGTTCCGCCGGGTTGGTGTGTTCAGCGTCACCGTTGCACACTTGTCACAAGCCTTACGCGCTGGCTCGCGCTATACTTGATTCGTGCAACGTACCATCGAACATCAGCCTCTCATTGCTCGGGTCTTGGGCGATGCTTACCTACCATTACGGCTAACACGGTTGACAGTGGAAGAAGCTGTCGATGAAAAGTGTCGAGTCAAAGTGGTGCTTGCCGAGCGCGACAAAATCGTCGAAGCCGAAGGTGAAGGTGTTGGCGTCGTCGATGCGATTTTTGCCGCGCTGCTGGAGCGCTACGGTCGCGAGTATGCTTCGCTCAAAACGTTAGCCTTGGCCGGGTTCTCGGTTTCGGCCAATCTTGAAAGCAAACGTGGTCAAAGCGGTGTCGATGCTGCTGGCACGATTGTCATTGACGTGTGCAACAGCGAAGGAAATCGATTCTCGTTTTCCGACACGTCACGTTCGGTGACTTCATCAACAGCGCGCGCCGTGGTGGCGGTCGTTGAATACTTTGTGAATTCTGAACGCGCATTCATCACTCTAGACAAAGCGCGCCGTGACGCCATGGATCGCAATCGCGACGACTTGGTGACGCGTTACACCGCCGAAATGGCCGAGCTGGTCGAAAGCACCAGTTACACAGAAGTCATCGAAGCGATTCGTAAACGCATGTAACGTGCGGTCGGGGCACTACCAAAAAACATGACCTAAAACCATGGCGCAACATCGGCCGCTAATTTGTAGCCGCTAAGTTTGGCCCGACCCAACAAGCCATAGAAATAGCGGTAGGTCGCACGATCGTGCAGGTCGCCGTCATGTTGGATGGGGCCCCACGCAACTTTTTGTGCAGCGAGTAAAATCTCGCTGCCGCGTTGGATCTCGGAGTAGTCGGGCGCCATCGCATTGACGATGGGTTGAATCTGCGTCGGATAAATCGACCACATCCGCAGAAAACCAAACTGGCTACGCGCACGGTGGGCGTCAGCGTAGGTTTGATACGGGTTTTTGAGATCGAGCGTAACGTTGTGTGATGGCACCACGCCGTTGGCGAGCGCTGCGGCAACCACTTCAGCTTTGGCACGGGCCAACAAAGCATGCTCAAATTGCCCCGGCGATTTCATGGCGCTGGCGGGGATGGCACCGTGATGACCAGAAATGAAATCCATCAGGCCAAAATCGAGCACTTGCAGCCAAGGTAGCGCTGCGATTTGATGAACTTCACGCAGCGCGCCGTGCGTTTCGATCAGTACGTGAATTGGGATCTCACGCGTAATGTTGTGACCTTTGGCAGTGACGGCGATGTAGTCGATCATCTCGGCTACTTGCGCAGCTTGCGTCGGCTTCGGGATTGTGAGGTACGCGACGCGATCACCCGCGCCGGCCAGTATGATGTCGACATCTTGGCGCCACATCGCATGGGCTGGGTCATGGATGCGAACCCCAGCCATGTTGTGTTTGTTAGCTGCGGAGTTGAGCAGATCGACGACCATGGTTGCATGGTGATGTTCGCGACCGGCCGGCGCACCGTCTTCGAGATCCATCGTGATGTCGAAGATCGGCCCGAGCTCGTGTTGCAGTTCCAGGGCCTTTTTGATCAGCTTTTCACTGCCGCAAAAGTGCTCGCACGAAGGAATGACCGGAAACGATTTTTCGCCGCCGAACAGCGCGTCTTTGGGATGCATGTTGCGTGTTGTACTGCAAACCGGGCGCCGCATCGACAACTACGGGCGTGGTTGTGAATCGTAACTAAGGAGGCTAGGGTGGGGGGCAAGAGTATGAGCCTTTCAGATAGCCTGCAACGCGCCGCTGCCACCCTCGCTGGTGCTCAACGAGTCTTACTTACCAGCCATCGCCGGCCTGATGGCGACGGCACGGGATCTATGTGCGGTTTAGCGTCGCTGCTGCGCGCGGCCGGCAAAGTTGCCGTGATTTATTCGGTCGATCCAATTGCACGCCGGTATCGCTGGTTGCCGTTGGTGTCATCGGTCGTGTCATCGATCGCATTTGACGAGTGTTTTGATTGCACCGTGGTAGTCGATTGTGCCGATGAAGCGCTGCTCGGCAACGTGCTGCCGCCGCCTGAAGTTCGCGGTACGCTCATTACGCTCGATCACCACGCGAGTGGTCATCCGTTCGGTGATATTGCGGTCTGGGATCCTGCAGCCGCGGCGGTGAGTGTGATCGTACATCGGTTAGCCGAAATGCTGGCATGGCCACTGACCTTGGAAGCTGCGGTGCCGCTGTATGTTTCGTTGATCAGCGATACCGGTGGGTTTCGTCATGCCAATACCAACGCTGAAGCGTTGCGGGTTGCTTCGGAACTGGTGCATGCCGGCGTCGTACCGTCGACGGTGGCGAGTAGTTTGGAAGAACGTGCATCGCATTCCAAGTTGCGCTTGCTGGGCGCTGTGCTCAGCACGCTGGAGCTACATTGCGACGGCAAAGTGGGCATGCTTACGGTAACGACGGACATGGTCGAAGCCAGTGGCGCGTCAATGGAAGACATCGAAGGCATGGTCAATTGGGGCCGTAATGCTGACGGTGTGGCAGTGGGCGTGTTGTTGACCGCCGCCAAAGGTGGCGGGGTCCGAGTCTCCATGCGCTCGCGCAGCGATAAGCTCGACGTCGGCCGGGTTTGTATGGCATTGGGCGGCGGTGGCCATCCCGGCGCCGGCGGATGCCATCTAATCGCCGAACCGGCAATTGCCAAAGAGCGCGTGATCGCAGCGTTGAGCAAAGCCTTCGCTCCACGGGTGTAGGTCGTAGCGGCACCGGCGGTACGCACCTCGATGGGCTGGGGCGGTTGCGCTGCGACAGAAGCCGTTCCCATTGTCACCTCGGCAGTGCTAGGCTGCGCCATGGCTTTTGTTCGGCGGTTACGTCCTTCGGTAGATTCTTTCATCGGTGCCATGGCGGTAGTCGCGGCGGGCATGGCGCTGCTTGCATGCGGTGACAACAAAGCAACGGCGACCGACGCGTGTGTTGATAATTGCGGGATCGATGCGCCGCTCGACGCGGCTCGCACCGACGCGCCTCCGGATGCGAATTTGTTGATGCCTACGACCCTGGCCGAAACCGGTTTATGCGCTGACGCTGCATGCACGCAGATCAATCCAGGCATTTTGGCGTACACGCCACGCTGGCAACTCTTCACGGATAACGCGACCAAGAAGCGTTGGATTTACTTGCCACCCGGCAGCCAAATCGACAGCACGGAAATGAACTATTGGCGATTTCCCGTCGGTACCAAGTTGTGGAAAGATTTCACGCGCGATGGCATCCGCGTTGAAACTCGATTCATGATGAAAGTTGGTCCGGCCGACGCTAACTGGTTCTACATGGCGTACGGCTGGAACGCCGCGCAAGACGCTACGGTGGCGCGGCCGGCTGGCGAACAGAATGCCAACGGAACCCAACACGATATTCCTGGCCGTGGTGCCTGCCGACAATGTCACGAACGTACGTCGGGGCGCGCCTTGGGTTTTTCCGCGTTGCAACTTGATGTGCCAGCCGCATCCAATGAGGTTAGCTTGAGTTATTTGTTGGCAAATAGTCTGCTAACTGTGGCACCGACCGGTGTCGGCACGACCAAATTTCCGCTGCCCGGTACCGCCCGGGAGCAAAATGCGCTCGGTTATTTACATGCGAATTGTGGCAGCTGCCACAATCCACGCTCTGATGTTATTGATGCACGGCCAATTCAACTAATGTTGCAGACCGATCGGCTTGGCACCCTCGCCGATACCCCGGTGTATTCAACTGCGGTTGGCGAAGTGGGTGCCGCGATTAATGGTGTGACCACCCTCATTACCCCGGGCGATACCGACGGCAGTGCTTCGGTATTGATGTTGCGATTCAATAGTCTTAACGCCGGTATCCGCATGCCATTGTTGGGCACCGAGACGATCGACCAGCCAGGCCTGGCCTTGCTGTTGACCTGGATCGCTAGCATTCCACCGCTGTGACCCACCCTAAGCAGCCCCCGCTCGTGGGCATCGTTGTCGTCGATAAACCGGCTGGGCTCAGTTCGGCTCAAGTGGTGCACCGGATTCGGCTGGCGCTGCGGGAACCGCGGGCCGGTCATACCGGCACGCTCGATCCCTTGGCCACTGGCGTGCTGCCGATTTGCCTCAACGTTGCGACGAAACTCGCCGGCTACCTCATCGCCGAGGACAAACGGTATATCGCGCAGTTGCAGCTCGGCGTGGAAACCACGACCTTGGATCGCTTGGGTCAGGTAACGGCGCGCGCATCGGACCACGATATCGCAGCAATTACCGACGCTGCCTTGCAGCAAGTGATGGCGAAGTTTGTTGGTGAGTTGGCGCAAATTCCGCCGATGTTTTCGGCGATCAAAGTCGATGGCGAGCGGCTGTATAAAAAAGCCCGGCAAGGCGAAGTAGTTGATCGCACGGCACGGCAGGTCACGGTGCATTCGATGCGCATGGTTGCGCGCGCCGGAGCGCTGGTTGATATCGAGGTGCATTGTTCAAAAGGCACCTACATTCGTAGCCTGGTCGATGACATCGGTCGGACGCTTGGCGTCGGTGCCCACATTCGCGAGCTGCGACGCACCGCGAGTGGCCGCTTCGACATTGCGCAAGCATTGCCGCTGGAACAATGGACACGGCCGGCGCTAGCCCAAGGGCTTATTTCATTGGAAACCGCGACGGGTTTGCCCCAGGTCACAGTCGACAACAACCTGGTGGTGCGGGTCCGCCACGGCGAAACCATGATGCCCGATGAACTGCGTATTCCTGAAGCGATGCGCAACGGTAGTCCGTTTCAATTGGTGGCGTCTGGGCCCAATGCCGAACTCGAACTGCTGGCAATCGCCCATGTTGCGGCCTACCGCGTCCGCTATGCTCGAGTTTTTCGCTGAAGTTACGAAGCCTTGCGATAAAGGCCGAAACCCGCTTGACGTAGCTGGGGCGGTTCCATAGTCTGCGACCCAGTTCAGCGGCCTCGGTCAAAGTTGTGCAATGGTTGCTAGCTTAGCCGTCGGCGACAAAAAAGGTTCGTATGTCGATTTCAACAGTACGCAAGCAAGAAACTATTGGTAAATTTCGCCAACACGGCACCGACACTGGTTCGCCAGAAGTTCAAGTGGCGTTGTTGTCCGAGCGCATCGCTCACCTAACCGAGCACCTCAAGGTCAATCAAAAAGACCACCACAGCCGCCGTGGCTTGTTGTTGATGGTTGGCCAACGCCGCTCGCAACTCGATTACTTGAAGCGCAAAGACGCTGCCCGTTACCGCGCGCTGATCGAAACTCTCGGTTTGCGTCGCTAACCCACGCTCACGCAACAGCGTAGGATTCGTGCTCGGTGGGGAACTACCGGGCACGTTTGCATTTCGGGTTGAGACGCAAACCGCAGGCGCGCGCAAGCTAGTCCCACCGGCGGGCAGGTCGAGTCTTGGCGAGGTGTTGTCTTTCGCAACAAGCTCAAAGTGTCCTTTGCTATTTGCAGATCTGCTCACCGGTCCTCCGACGGTTTCCGGTCCGGAACTTGCCCCGTTAGGCAAGCGCAGCGTGTGTCCTGCGCGCCAATACCTTGCAGCATCTTTGAGCACTTCACGGCACGTCGCACCATGCAAACTACCCGCGACGCGACGGCGGCGCATCAGGCAACGCGCAAGCACCAACCTACGCGGCCGCGCGGCCAGCCGCAGCGCCGCCGTTCAGCCTCCGCGTCGCGCCCGCCGGAGCGGCTGTGAGCCGACCGTTCACCCGACTGTTCGCTGCCATACTTATCCCAGCTCGGCCACTGCCCATGGCGCGCTTGGTCGCCGCCCAACGTGGCGGCCCCAGGTGGGTAGATCGTAAATCCGCTGGAGGTGGCATGGCGGGGCAACACCGCCGTCTCGCCCAAAATTTCCAAGATGTGAAAACAAAACAGGCAACTGCGATCAACGATCAGCGGGCAAGGCCTTTGTACAATCGAGGCTAACCAGCAGCTTTGAGCTTTTGTCAAAGCGATGCTGATTAGTCAATGCCACATCGGCTCGCGGCCGCAAGGTCAGCGGCGTGGAGCACACACTGGCGGTCTTTTTCAGGCCACTTTTCCCGTTCGCATTCGGCGATGAATTCTTGCAGCATGGCCGGCAGTTCGGATTCGATTTTGGCTTTGGCGTCTGCAACTTCGCTCGGGCTGATGTTTGCAGCGCGGGCTTCGAGTTCGCGACCAATGAGTATGATGGCTTGTTGCGCAACTTGTTCGCAGGTTGTGCGGTTGGTATTGCCCGCTGGAGGTGTCGGCGTTGGGGTTGCCCATGGATCGCTTGCCGGGACAGGTGGTCGCGCGGGTGTTTCGGGGAGTTGAGGATTCGGTGCGCTCGGCACCGGCGCATCGGTGGCGATACTTGGGGCGTCGGCGATGCGCGGTTGGGCGTCATCCATGTTCTCTGCGCCGCTGCTTGTTAGGTGCGGTTTGAGCAGTTGTTGCCACGAACGGCTGATCTTGGCGAATTCTTCCGGGCAGCGCGCAGCGCGTTCTTTGGGTAAATCGCCGGTGGCAACGAAGCCTTGATATTTGCTCGGATTAGAACCGTAGATCATGCACAAGATGTTGTAGAAGCGTTGGCCGTCAAAGGCGTGCTCGTCCCAGAATACCGTTTTGCGGTCGCTTTTTTGCTGTAGTTGAAACCAGTAGGCACCCGATAGCGCCATCGCTACGCCTTCGTCGCCAGCTGCAATGAGGGTGATGGTCGCAAGTTGGTCGGCGGAGTCTTCTTCGCGCCCAACCGCTGGTAGATCCAAAAGGTGAATTAACGCGTGCCCGGATTCATGGAAAAATGAAAAAATCGTGGCACCAATGACTGCGGCACCCAGCTCATCATCGTTTTTGGCTGACTTGCGAAAAACATCGAGAAAATAGTCGACCAGTTCGTAACAGACGATAATGCGTTTTTTGTTGGGGTCGTAAAATGCGTTGACGGTGTCGCAGTCCACCAGCTGAATATCGACGGTGGTTGGCAGCCGCACGGTTTTGTTGAGGCCTTCAGCGACTTCTTCGAACACCCGATTGCCTTCGAGCGCTTTGCGATATTGCTCGTGGGCAACGTTGGTTGATGTATTGTAGCTCACGGTAAAACCGGTGCGCTTAATCCCGGCAAAGCCATGAATTGGTACATTGTCGACGGGGGCTTCGGCGATCAATGAGACGTCGGTTTTGAGTCGGGCCCCACCGGGTGGCGCAGCTTGCTCACTTGCTTTGATGTTGGCGAGCTCTTCACCAACAGCGGCACCTAGCGACGCGGCGCCCGGCGAGGGGCTGGCCCAAGGATCATGGGTCAAGGATTTTGCAGCGATCGCCGGCGCGCTACCTGAGCCTTCCGGCACCGTGCCCCGGCTTGGCGTGGCCGTGTGCTTTTTGCAGCCGGCACTCTGCAAGGCAAAAACAATCCCAACCATAACCAGACGTTTCATAGTCAGTCCTTTGTTGAACGCTCAGTAATCCGGGGCTTCGACGCGCATCACATGACCAAGGCCGAGGGTGTCTGCAATACTTTCGCCAGTGGTAACAATCACCGTCGCGAGGTCGTTAGGGGCGAGGAAATCGCGGCAGGCCTGACGCACTTCCGCGCCCGACGTAGCAGCGATTGCAGCCGAGAGGTGGGCCGCAAAGTTGCTAGGCAAGGACATCACCGTGTCGCGCACCGCGAGTTGCATCCGCTGTCGAGCAGTCGCCCGTTGAAACGGCAGGGCGCCTACCAGATATGCGCGAGCCAAGTCGATTTCTTCGTCAGTTGGACCATTCTCAGCGAAATCGTGCAGGATATCGCGCGTCAATTTTACGGCCGGCACCGCCACTTCAATGCCGGTGGCCATCCACACTTCAAACCAATGCGAAATGCGGGAGCGCCGAAAGCCGCAGCCGGCGCCGTAGCTCCAGCCACGCTTGACCCGAATTTCTTGCATTAAGCGTGAGCTGAACATGCCGCCGAGGGCGGCTTCGGCAATAGCGATGGCCGGCGCTTGCTCGGGCCGATAGCTTGGCGTGAGGTGCCCAATCCGAATCTGGGCTTGCGTGCGTGCCGGTTTGTCGACGATCGTGGTGCGCAGCCCCGGCAGGCGGGTCCAGGTATCGGCCGGTGCGCCAACCTTAATGCCGGCCGGTAACTGCGCTAAAATTCGCTGGCCGAGTTGCTGCGCACGAGCTTCATCAACATCGCCGGCAATACCAATGACGATATTGTTGGTTGCGACCAGTCGGCGCCACGCCGCGGCCGCATTGTCGACGGTAATCCGCCGTAGCGAAGCTTCGGTGCCAAGGGCGGTGCGGCCATATGGATGTCCAGGGCAGCAGCGATAATCAAACCAGCGCGTCGCTAGGGCGCCATCGTCATCGCGGACTTCATCGATGAGCTGCGGTGTTTCACGCAGCAAGCGCGCGTGCTCATCGTGGTCAAATCGCGGTGCGGCTAGAATGTCGCCAGCAGCGTCGATAACCCGATCGATGGTGCGGGTGAGTGCCACTCCAGATA
>JAGPDK010000221.1 GCA_018057605.1 Kofleriaceae bacterium
CCCTGCGGTAACCGTGACTTGCGACGGTGATTCGGCCGTGATCTAGCTGAGCTCGCGCTTCGCGGCGTCGGTACGCGCGGTCACTACTACACTACGCTGGCGATAGGTCATTGCGGCCATACACGGGTGGTTCAGGAGGCGAACCGAGTTGCCAGTGCAACCTCGCTGCATGCCCGCAGGTGGGGCATGGGGTTCCCGCTCGGCCCGCCGAGCGATCTGTTTATCGTATCAATGCAAGCGCTTACAAGTCGTCGGGCACGGACACAACATCGGCACAGAACCCGCAATAGCGATCAGCATGCGCACTTCCCGGACAGAAAATCAACAACGCTTGTCTTCCGCTGCATCCCCACTTTTGGAGTCCATCATGCCACGCACTTCGCTTGCTTCTATTCGCACGTTACTCGCCCTTTCGCTCGCTCTGACCGCCGCGTGTGCGACGGAGCAAACCCAAGATGACCCAAGCGGAGGCACGGGTGAGGGCGGCAAAGGTGATCGTCCTAGTGAGCCGAGCAGCTGCGCCAAGGACGCCGACATGATTGCGATGGCCCGCGCGGAACTCATGGCAAACGAGCCCGACTTCTACCGGGCGGAGGACTTTTCCGACGAAGCGGCGTTTGTCGAGCGGATCGCGGATCTTAACGCGGACGGGATCGCCGACGTGGTGGTGTTCCCCGGCATGAGCTATGCGGGGGCAACTGCCGAGCAGACGATCTACCTAACTGACGCCGACGGCTGTGCGACCCTGTTCGTCGGTCGGTTCGGAGCGGTGAGCGTCACGCCGGCCCCTGACGGTGCCAAGACCTTGGGCCTGCGCGATCTGATGATCGTCACTTACGACGCCTGCGAGTCGTTCACGATGCGCGCATCGTTTGACGGCGTGCAGTACAACGAGCCGACCGAATGTACCCCCGAGCTGTGCACCACCGAAAACAACTGCACGGAGTAGCGTTGGCCGCGCCTGCTGCGATCATGCAGGGGCGGGTGTTTGCAAACGACTCTCAGCGGTCAGCTTGTGCAGCGCCACGCCCCACCGCACAATGCTAGCGACCGCGACGCTCGCGATCACTGCGTCGAAGATGAACAGGATCGTGTCAAACACGCGCCGTAGACGCAGCCAGCGTCGGGAAACGTGGGGGCCACTGCTTGAACGCGAGGTGGGTCGTGATGATCGTCGCGCGTTCCCCGCGTTGTTATCGGTTGTGCGGCGCAACACTGTCACTGCCCCAGTGCTGCCGCGAAGTATTGACTGCGACAGCGGCCTGCTTGATGATGCTGCATGAAAATGAGTTCTTGCAGTCGACGTTGGTTATGTACCATCGTGCTGTCGGTTGCCTGTGGTCTCGCGACTACGGGGTGCCACCACAAACTCAAAAGTGAGAACATGTTTACGCAAGAACACGCCGTCGAAGTTGCGAAACAGGAGTTCAGGAAGCAGGGCCGGGCGCCCGCCGACTACGACATCGCCACGGAAACCTACTCCGCCGACGAACATCAATGGATTATCTGGTTCGATAAAAAAGGCCCCTATCGAATCCCTGGAGGCAAACACGCCGTGCTTGTTCATAAGGTTACGGGCCATGCGGTTTATATGCGTGGGGAGTGAAGCGCCGATGCGCCGAATGCTCCCCGGTACCAGCGTAGTGTTTGCGCTGTTTTTGGCATGTGGCCACCAAGATCAAGCGACACAACTTGCGCGCAATCCTGCGTCGCACAAAACTCGTAGCAACATTCAGCTCGCACAAGCGGGTGAACCGCCAGCCGTGGATCTGCCAGCGCTCGAGAACATGAAGCTCGCGATGCTGGCGTTCTTCGGCTCAGTGGCAGCGGAGTTCCCTCCGGGTTACCTGGAACTACAGCGTCAGTTTGGCGAGGAGCTGAAATCCTCGGCCGTCTGGATGTCGAACGGTATCGGCCATGTTGGCGCATGGCGGCTTGAGCGCCACGACAACCAGCTGATGTTGGCCCGCTATCCGCCTCCGTCAGAAACCACGGCGTACATTTTTCGAGCAACACTACAAGCTACCGACGCTACTGAATCGGGCTGGACGGTAGTTAGCTTTGCACACGAAACGGAATTTGGTCCGGGAAATACCGACGCACCGACCACAAATCACTAATAAGACACACGCAAGCGGGGCCGGTGCTCAAAGACCGCTTGCCAAACGTCAATTACATTTCCGCATCAACAACTAGGCCGCAATCAATACAAGAACCAGGCAGATCGGCGATCTCAAGAGCGACGATCGCGTTTCCCGAGTGCATACAGACGTGATCCGGTCGATCCCGCTGGACGATCGTGATGGCGCTCGTGCGCCAACGCAACTCAGCTAATGCGCAGGTCGCAAAGTTGATACTACCTGCGCGATGGTCGGTGGCAGCGTGGTTGGCGCGGTTGGGTTCGCAGGTATTCCCACGGCGTGGCGCGCCATGCGCGAGCCGCTGCCGATTGCCACCGGGTTTGGGCCGCGTGAATGAATCGTGCGATAGGTTGGGATGATGGGAGTTTTGTCCTTGCCGAAACGCACATCGCGATGCAGGCGCAGAATTTTAGGTCCAATGAGCTTGAGCGGTTGGTCTGCGGCGGCAAGCTTGGTCGGCACTACCGCCAGCGACGCGGTGGTCTGCGCTACATGGCCACCAAACGTTGCGCGACCCGAGAACACATCGCATCGGTAAGGCGGCGTGCTTCGGCGCAGATCGCGAGCATCACACAATACCCGTGGACCATGCCCATATGTAGGTTTTCTTCGACGGCAACACCGGCATCGCGTAGTCGTTGGGCGTACGCACGACCTTCGTCGCGCAACGGATCGAAGCCGGCAATTTCAAGGATCGCAGGGGCTACGCCGCGCAACGTTTCGTCGGCTGCATGCAGCGGTGACAGTCGAGGATCGCGTAACACGGCGTGGGCTGGCGCAGCTGACGAGGCTGCAACGGCGGCGGCACCAACATAGGTCGCCAAGTACCATTCAATAGCTGCCTGATCGAGGCCAAGTCCGACACGATGTTCGGTATGCGATGGTGCTGTACGTTCGGCGTCGACGGCGGGATACAGCAAGACTTGCAGCACAGGCGCATAAACATCGTCGCGGGTGGCGTTGCTAACCACCGCCGCAAGATTGCCACCGGCACTATCGCCGCACACCGCGAGGCAACGCGGGTTGGCCTGATAGCGCGCAGCGTTGTTGGCGATTTCGCGAAATGCAGCGATCGCATCATCGGCCGCGGCCGGGAACATCGCTTCCGGCGCACAGCGATAATCGATGGCAATTACCCGCACCGCAGCGCGGGCTGCAAAATTCCGACACAATTCGTCGTGGGTGTCGAGATCGCCGACAACCCAGCCGCCGCCGTGGAAGAAAATAATGGTCGGAGCCGCGCCCCTCGTCGTTGGCGCTGCGTAGCTCCGTGCAGCGAGTGGCCCAACTGCACCTTGCACCTTGATTTCGGCGATAATAATGCCGGCAAGCTCAGCCCTGGCCGGGTTGATCATCAAGATCGACTCCTGCATCCGTTGCCGGGCTCTGGGCGCACCGTGTTTCCAAAAATGACCTTGGCCGGTGAGGTCATTGATGGCCCACATCACCGCGAGGTCGGGGTCGAGGCCCTTGGCTACGGCCGCAGTTTGACGTGCCAGCATTTTGTTACGGAGGTGCGGTGCGCGTAGGGCCCAAAGGGCGACGGGCCGCAGGATTGCAACGCGGGCGCGTGAGCTCATCCCCAGTTTCATCACCGCACGATAGCAGGAAGTTCGTGATCACTATGGTGCATTCACCCGTCGTTTCGGTGTAACCGCCACGCCAACCACGCGATACCTAGTACTTGGCCCAAATTGCGAGGGCCGGGCGGGCTGGTACGCTCGGCGCTGCGTAGTTTTGACAGGGGATGCAACATAAAGGTGTTGCGCATGCGCTGCTCGCGGCCTTTGGAAATTTCACCGGTACAATACAATTGCCCACCATTGCCGTCGATGCGCGCTACGATGGCGCCGCGTCGCACCGTCGGGTTGAGCACCGCTTCACGAAATTCGTGCAGCATCGCGCCAGGCACATCGCCGCGAATGATCAAAGTCTCACCGTTGCGTACCGAGACGTAAAATAGTTCACCCACCGCCAACACCCGTCCAAGCAAAATGACCCCGGCGATCACGAGCACGGGCAGCACGAAGTAGAAGGCCAGCGCAGTCATGCTGGTACCGTATCATCAAGCTGCGCCGCTGCGCGCGTTCGGCTCGGGATAACGGTACGGGCTCCGAGCCGTACGGCCTGATGCAGGTTACCGCGCAAAAACTGCTTCGCGTTTGCCTAGTGAGGTTGGCTAGCGCCGTCTCCTCTGTGTCCGGTTCTCGGACAATGCAGGACACCGTGGCCGTATGCCGGCCAAACCCGGACAGTTCAGTTGCTCGGCTTGCTGTAATTTCGAAGGTTTAGCGGCAGTGTCGCCCTGGCACGTTTTACGCATCACCGGCACCCAAGGTGTGGGTACAATGCAAAATACGATGGCGCAAGAATCAACGATGGACGCCCAGGTTTCGGCCACGCTGGCTGAGTCCGTCGTGCGGCCGCTCCGTCGCGTGGAGTACGAGCAGTTGGCCGAGCTCGGTGCGTTTGGCGACGAAAAAATCGAATTGCTCCGCGGCTCGTTGGTGCGGATGCGTCCGCAAGGCCCGTATCACGCCAATGTTGTGGCGCGGCTGACCAATGTCTTGGTTAGCATGGTGTATCCGCGGTTTGAGGTGCGGCCGCAATTGCCGTTCGCCGCCGACGACACATCGATGCCTGAGCCCGATATCATGATTGTTGAATCTACCGGCTCACTGACCTCGCCGCATCCAACTCGCTCACTTTTGGTGATTGAAGTTTCGGTGAGTTCGCTGCGGCTTGATCGCGGGCTCAAAGCGGAGATCTATAGCCAAGCTGGTGTGCCCGAGTATTGGATCATCGACATGCTGCATCGGAAAATTGTCGTGCACCGTGATCCACGTAGTGACGGCTATGCAAGCGTGCAAACCTTGGTAGATGACCACCTGCTCAGTGCCCGCAACGTACCGGTGAGTCTGCGCGTAGGCGATTTTCTACCGCCGCCCGAATAGCGCGAGTGTGGCGTGGCTAACCCAGGCGCGTCGACGCTACTCGGTGACCGGCGCGACGGCGGGTAAGGTGGCGCGCGGTTTGCCTAACGCATCCGTGATTGCATCGTTTGCAGCTTGCGCGTCGATGCCGTTGTACCAACCGGCGACACGAAAGACGATATGGCCTTGTTTATCGAGCACAAAAAGATAGGGCTTGGATGTATCGGTGATTTCCAGTGCATCGAAGAACGGCTGGCGTGGCCCATAGTAGGTGGCCGTGCGATCGTGCAGTGCTTGTGGCACACCACGACGCATGCCGCCGTCGATAAACTTTGCGACCATGCCGTAGCCGCCGGCGATGAGGGGGATTTCGTAGTAGCTCACTTCGTCGCTGGTCACATATTGCGCAAGCAACGGCGCCAACCACGAATTAATTTGCTCTTGGGCATCGCGTTCAAACGCAACGAACAGCAAGCCCACTTTGCCTGCAGTTTCTTGCGGAAATGTGACTGCGCGGTTTGCCAAGGTTCGCGCTGCTAGCGTTGGAAACATGGTTGATTTGCGGGTGGGCAGGGGCACGGCGGCGGCTGGCGTAGCATGGCGCGCGCCAGGCGGTGCGGTACTTGCTGCACAGGCGGTTAACCAAACGCTGCAACCTGCGACCAAGTAGTGCAACGTATGCCGCAGCGTCTTCGTTAATTTTCCCGACATGCTCGGGTATACGGCACGGCTGGCAAAAAACCAGCAGCTTACAAGCCGCGAGCTTCGTTGCTATCGCGATCGGCCCACCACTGCGACAGCTTAGGCCACAGGCCGGTGGCGGCTTTTTTGGAAACTACGGCGCCAACGTGGCCGCCGCCGAGTTCAAGTTTGGCCTGATCCGGGCTGGATACCGCACCGAGCAAGGCGTTGGCCGAAGCTGGTGGCACGATGTGGTCGTGAGTGAAGCTGATCGACAACAACGGACAATCGATGTTGGACAGTGGCGCTGGGCGACCGCACAACATCATCGTGCCTTCGAGCAACGAGTTGCGGCGATACAGCAGCTCAATGTAGTCGCGGTAACATGCACCCGGGAATGAGACGTTGTCGTTGCCCCAGCGTTCGGTTGCTAAAAATCCGTCGAGGAATTCGTCATCCCAGGCCCGGTCGAGCAGACTCACAACCTTGGCGATATTCATGGTCGGCTTGAGCATCTGAAACGACGCTTGCATCAGCGGCCAAGGCAAATTGCCGAAGCCGTCGGTGACCGCTTTCACATCAAACGTTGGCGTCCGCGTCCACGTGGTCATGATGCCAGCCGCAGCGAAATCGATCGGCGCGGCCAGCGCGACCAAGGTTGCAACCTGTTCGGGAAACGCCGCGGTGTAGTTGACCGCTAGTGTACCGCCGAGGCAGTAACCCAAGATATGGGCGACCCCATCGCGACTATACTTGGCGGTTTGCCGCACCGCGCGGCCGATGTAGCGGCCACAAATGTCGTCCCAGGTAAGGAACCGATCTTCGGCGGTCGGCGTGCCCCAATCAATGATGAAAACATCGTGGCCTTGAGCCACCAACCACTCGATTAAGCTGCGGCCGGGCGCTAAGTCCAGCACGTACCAACGATTGATCAGCGACGGTACCAACAAGATCGGCGTGGCAAAACGCGGGGCTGCGCCGGTTGCATTACGAAACCGCAACAACCGCCACTTGTTTTCGCTCCACACCACGTTGTAGGGCGTTTGGCCAATTGGTGGCATGCCGCGCGGCACCCGTTTGACCAAGGCTCGCAGGCTTGCGAGCGGGCCGTTCGACTTGGTTGGTTCTTTGCTCATATGTACATCGCTTCAAATTTGTCGCGAAAGCGCTCGTACACGGCCTTGCGGCGCAATTTGAGAGATGAGGTCAACAGCCCGTCTTCGACGGTAAGAGGCTCGGTCGCGACCCAAAATTTCTTGATGGTTTCGAACTGTGCCAAGTGCGCATTGACCGCCGCAATGCGGGCGGCAATGGCGGCATCGTCGGCTGCTGCGCCGGCTGAGTCTGGCACTAACCAAACTCCGGCGATCAAGTACGGTTTGCCGTCGCCGTACACCACCAAGCGATCGATCATTGGGTCGCCAGCAAAGTGCGCTTCGATATTCGCAGGTGGAACATTTTTGCCGCCAGCGGTTACCAGGATGTCTTTTTTACGATCGACGATGCGCAGAAAGCCGTCGTCGGTAAACTTGCCAACATCGCCAGTGCAAAACCAACCTTCGGCATCAAACGCACTCGCGGTGGCCACTGGATCTTTGTAGTAGCCTTTGAAAACATTTGGGCCCTTGGCCAAAATTTCACCGTCCGCGGCCAACTTGATTTGCACCGACGGCAGCGGTTTGCCAACCGTGTCAAAACGATAGTTGTCAGGGTGATTGAGCGTCAGGGTTGGCGCAGTTTCGGTAAGGCCGTAGCCTTCGATCACCACCAGGCCAGCGTTGCGCAGTTGCTCTTTGATTTCGAGCTTGAGGCCGGCGCCGCCCGACAGGCCAAAACGCAGCGCACCGCCAGTGACCAAGGCGAAAGCCTCGGCGGCCGTGCGTTGGTTGGCAACTTGTTCGTTGGCGGTAGCGCGCGCGATTTTTTCCCAGTACGCCGGCACGCTCATGAAGATGTGCGGTTTGACTTCTGGCAGTACGGCTAACGCGTCTTGTGGGGTCACCATGTAGCTGACCCAGCCGAGCGTGTTGCCCAGGCAAAGTTCGCCAAATCCAAAAATATGGCTCATCGGCAGCCACAACAAATCGCGGTCACCTTGGTCGATAATCGAAGCATGATTGCGCAGCCAATCGGCGGCATTCATGCCGACGTTGTTATGGCTCAGCGGTACGCCTTTAGGCGGCCCCGACGTGCCGCTGGTGTACAGCATCAAGCCGGGCGCATCGAGATCGATGGCGTTAACGCGTTGTTGTACTCGTGCTGCTGCTCCAACCGGCGCTGCCTGCTGCCACGCAATGGTGCTGGCATCGAACAAGTTGATCCGCGCGATCGCGCTTGGCACGCCACCAAGGCGTTGTGCTAGCGCTTCGCTACCGACGAAGATGGCTTTGATCTCGGCGTGGTTGACGACGTATTCTACTTGGTCAGGCGTTGACGCCGGATAGATCGGTACCATCACGGCGCCAGCGGCTTGAATGCCTAGCGCCGCCGCGGCCCAAGCCACGGAATTGTTGCCATACACCGCGCAGGCATCACCCGGGGCCACACCCGAGGCGATCAAGTGGTCGGCGACGGCCATGATCTGCTCGGCGAATTGTTGCCAGGTTACCGGCTGCCATGACGTGTCCGGTTTACGGACTAAGAATCGAACCTCATCGGGGCAACGCTGCGCCCGTTCGAAAACTGCGACTGGCGCCGGGCGAACCGTGACAAAAGGTGTGACGTCCATGGCTAGTCGACCTTCTTGCGAGTGGCTGCGGTGGCAGCAGGCGCGCTGGTTAGCGCCGGTGCCGCGGGTGAGTTGGTCGTGGTGGCTGCAGCGCTGCGTGCCACGGCGGCTGGCGCTGCGAGGGATAGTTGCTCTTCCAGATCGAGCAAGCGGCTTTCGAGTTGATTGAGTTTATGCAGCGAGCGTTCTTGATCGACGCGCGTTGGTAAGCCGACCATGGCCCACCATTGTGACGCAGCACGATTGCTGGCCGCTTTGGCTTTGGTAACTGCGGTGAGCAGGCCAGCGGCGGGATTAAGCACCGCTGGGTTGGCCATCACCTTATCGAGAAAGCGCGACGTCGTGGCTTCCCACGTAGAGAAGCTTTGTTTCCACAGTTGCCAAGGTTTCATGGGGTTCTCACAGGTGATTATGGCAGGCGAAATCGGCGCAACAAGGCTGCATTGGTAAAATCTGGGTTGGCTTCGTTTACGGCGCTATCGATGTG
>JAGPDK010000663.1 GCA_018057605.1 Kofleriaceae bacterium
GCACGCTAGCTACATCTGTGCGGAAATTGCCTCGGGCTTGCACGCCGCACACTCGGCAGTCGATGCTCGACACAAAGCACTGCGCATCATTCATCGTGACGTGTCGCCTTCCAATGTCATCGTGTCATACTCCGGCGAAGTCAAGCTGTGCGATTTTGGAATTGCCAAAGCCACGCTGTCGCGGGTGCAAACCCGAACCGGCGTAATCAAAGGCAAAGTTAAATATATGAGCCCCGAGCAAGCGCTCGGTCGCAAGCTCGACCATCGCAGCGACATCTTTTCCCTCGGGGCCAGCCTGTACGAGATGCTGACGCGGGTACCGCCGTTTGTTGCGTCCAATGAGATGGACTTACTTATCAAAGTCCGCGACGCGAAATACCGCCCAATGCGCGAGCTCGAACCCGAAATACCAGACGAACTCGCAGCGATTTGCGACAAATGTTTAACTCGCTCACGCGCCAATCGTTACCAAACCGCAGCCGAAGTTGAAGTTGACTTACGGGCGTTTTTGGCCGAGTACCATCCAGCCTATTCGCGTAGCCATCTAGGCCGTTTCGTGCGCAAAATGTTTGCGCACGAAATTGAAAAAGAACTGCGGATGCTCGAAGAGTATGTGCTCGACGAAGAGGTGTCGGACGATGTCGGCGAGAATCTCATTTCGGGCGACGCGGAGTTTGAGTCCGATGATGTGCCGTTTCAACCGAAACCAACCAGCGTAAGCATTGCGCTGGGCGACGTCGGCGCTGATAGCGCAGGCCGCGCTGAATCTGAAGTCGCTGGCGATTCTGGATTCACTACCTTGCCTAAAAAGCCCGTCGACCAACGCGGCGTAGCGTTTAGTGTGCATGGGCAACAAACGCAAATTCTCGAGGGCCGAGCTGGCCGCAAAGCCGCGCATGCGCCAGCCACGCCCGCCGTCGTAGTAACGGCCGGCCCCGCAGCAAAGACAATTATCCGCGACGCGGTCCCAGATCCAGACGCGCCCCCACGCCGACCGCCGGGCCCGCCCGGTGCTGCTGCGGGCTCAGCCAATCCAGCCATGAAACGCAAACTGGCCGTGCCTACCGAAGACGAATTACACGAAGCCCCAACCCAAATTATTAATCTTGACCGCATGCGAAAGCGCTGACCTTCGTCTCGCCGCAAGGTTGTGGGGTTGCAGTAACCATTCCGGGATCGCTAGCGTCCTATATCGTGAGCGAATTTCTACGACAGTTGAAGGCGGCGCAGCCTACGGTCACCAAGCGGGCGCCTCGATCATGGCACTATGTAGCCTACGATCAACTCAACGATCGCCTGGGGCCACTCGCTACGCTAGTGCCGGACCGCGCGGGGATCGTGCTCATTGAATGTGCCGCGAAGGCCCGACGCCGACCGTATCACAAACAGAAACTCGCATGGCTGCTGAGCAACCAACGGCACTTCGCGCTCGAGCAGGCCCAGCGGGGCGTCGCGGTGCGCTACGAATTTGCCGCGGCCAGCTACGCGTCGAAGATCGTCGAGCTTGGCGCCGAGCTTGGTCCATTAACCATGATGCAGGCCGCCGAGCGGGAGTTACGCCACGAGCTCGCGCCGTTACTAACTTCAGGTCAACTGAACGTGGTGCCGCATACTGGCTGGCTAACTAGCGCGGCCGAATTTCAAGCATTTTGCGGCGCTGCGCCGTGGCGGATGGACGCTTTTTATCGTGGGGCCCGACGGGCTCGCGACATTTTGATGGAAGGCGCTAGCCCGGTCGGCGGCAAGTTTTCGTTCGACGCTGAAAATCGTCAACCGTACCGCGGCAAACCGGCGGCGCCGTTGCCGCTGCGGTTCGTGCCCGATCTGATTACCGAGGAAGTCTGCGCCATGGTGGCCGCACAATTTACCGACCACCCAGGGCAGCTCAGCGCCGACGCCATCGCGGCCACTTGTAGCGATGCTCGCGCCGCGTGGCACTGGGCGTTGACCCAGGCATTGCCACATTTTGGGCCGTTCGAAGATGCAATGTCGACCCAATCATCGACGCTGTTTCACACGTTGATAGCACCGCTGCTCAACCTGCATCGCGTGCTGCCTGCCGATGTCATCAATGACGCAATCATGGCGCCAATCGACATGGCCAGCAAAGAAGGGTTCATTCGGCAAGTGCTCGGTTGGCGGGAATTTGTGCACCATGTGCATGACCAGACCGACGGGTTTCGAAACCTCGCGGGTGCATCTGCGCCCGGCGCGGCCAACGCTGTCGCCAACTCCAAGATCAACGACCAGAGCGGTGATGCGGGCTACGGTCGTTATGTCGGCACACCGCGGCCGCCCTTGCCGCGTGAACAGCGCGGCGTGACCCCAAACCTTGCAGCCGTGCCGAATGTAGATCTGCCGCCGGTTTTTTGGGGTGCGACGTCGGGCTTGCATTGCCTCGACAGCGTGGTGGCGGATGTCTGGCGAACCGGCTACAGCCATCATATTACTCGGCTCATGGTGCTTGGTAACATCGGCACGCTGCTCGACATCTCGCCGCGGCAGCTCACCGACTGGTTTTTGATCGCCTACATCGACGCGTATGACTGGGTGGTCGAGCCGAACGTCTTAGGCATGGCAACGTTTGGGCTGGGT
>JAGPDK010000222.1 GCA_018057605.1 Kofleriaceae bacterium
CCGCTGCGCATTCCTTCGGAGATTACGGTGCGAACGCAATCAGCGGTTCGCATCGCGATTGCGCCTTATGTTGTTGCCTACGTGCCGGCCGGGCGCCGCTCACCTCATGATTTGTTCTCGGCCAAACATGTTGCCGAGTTGCATAAGTTGATCGAACAAGTGTTGGCGGCCGAAGCCCCAATCCACATCTCGTTGCTAACTCGTCGAGTGGCGGCGTATTTTGGCGTCGCTAAGCCATCCTCGGAAATTGCGGCGCGGATTGCGGAAGTTGGGGGCGATGTGTTTGCCGCGTGCTGGGAACCTAACGTCGTGTGGCGCCGTGATCAACAAAGTTACGATCTGCCGGCGGTCCGAGTTGCTGCATCTAATCCGCAGACCAAGCGTGATGTGGCCCAAGTGCCGCTGATGGAGATCGCTGCTGCAATCCGCGTGGTGGTGGAACGGGCACCTGGGCTTACGGCCACCGACTTGGTACGCGAAGCGGCCAAACTGCTAGGCTTTGCACGTTTCACAGCGGACGTGAAAGCTCGCATCGAGCGCGGCTTGGAAGTTGCCACGTTTGCTAATGCCGTTGCCGTCGTTGCTGGCCGCGTTGCATTACCTTAGGACTTGTGCATAAATTACGGCCCCTTCTTTGTGCCGATCCATCGTGACTGGCCGCGTTGCTCGTCAGTCACATACCGACGGGTATGCTCCTTCCTCGCGCCTTGCCATGCACGTGGCTCGACCCAAATATTGGGTCAGTAATTCATTTACAAGTCCTTAGCTGGTACCGTCGTGCGTTCGGCTTGCGTCGCCGACGAACGATCGCTCGATCCGTTGATCGTGGGCCTTGCCCTCGTTACACGGCGCGCAGCGTGGCGCGTTTCGGCAACAATTCAACGTCGGCGGCAGTGCGAGGCCAGTCAGGGCTGCGCAGATAGCGCCACAGGCCAGCGGCAAAACCAATGCCGTGCGACGCATGCAACACCGGAAAAATCGCCCACACCGTCGGAATCTGTCCCACGCCCATCGGCGCACCGACCCGTATGGCCTCAGCGCCGGTGGCCAGCAGGTAGGCGCCTATCGCAACTGGGGCAACTGGCCACAACGGTGGCGTTACCAGCATCGCTGCAGCGCCCGAGACCATCACAAAAGGCAACAGCGGCCGTAGCGTTGGGAAGCTGCCGAGCTTAAGCAAGGTGCGAGCGCGACCGCGGCCGTAGCGAAAGTATTGTTGGGCCAAGGTCTTAATCGAATCGCGCGGGAAATAATGCACCACCAGTTCGCGCGATAAAAATACCCGGCCACCTGCGGCCAAGATCCGTTGATTTAGTTCGGCATCTTCGTTGGTGATGGCGCCTGGGTCCCACATGCCAACGGTTTCAAAAACCCGGCGTCGAAACGCGCCGAGAAATACGGTGTCGACAAAACCTTCGGCTTCGGGCGACCGATACTTCGCGCCACCGACCCCTAATGGACTGGCTAGGGCCGCGCACAGCGCGCGTTGAAACGTCGTGTTGGCTTTGGCGCGTTGCGCACCGCCGACATTATCGGCGCCGGTTTTTTCCATCACTTCGACGGCGCGGCGCACATAGTCCGGCGCGTATTCGCAGTGCACGTCCATGCGCACCACAATCTCACCGGTCGCAGCACGCACGATGCGGTTGAGGCCAGAGGCTTGCAATTTGTCGGGGTTATCGATCAGCTTGATGCGTGGATCTTCGACGGCTAGCCGGTCGATGATGGCTCGGGTTTGATCGGTTGAGCGACCGTCGGCAATCAGCACTTCGATGCGATCGCGTGGATAGTCTTGTTCTTGAACCGTGCGAATACAGCGCTCAATGTAGTGTTCTTCGTTGAACGCAGGCATGGCGATGGTCACTTTGGGCAACATGTGTGCGCAGTATAGCGTTGTCGCCTGGGGAAAATGAACTCTCTCGTGACGGTTCATGCGGGTTCGTGGCGGTTCGTGGTGGACGATCAGGTCAGTCGCTGCTGGGCTGCGGTTTGGGCCTTGCAATCACGGTGAAAAGTCCGGCGCCTGCGATCAGCAGCCCGCCGAGCACAGCCCAGCCTGAGGCCGCTTCATGCCAATACACAACGCCGATAACTACGGCGACCAATGGTTCGGCGTACGTCAGCACCGCGGCCCGGGCTGATCCGATGCGTTCGAGCCCGGCCACAAATAACACGCCGCTGATGGCGCCAATCGTGATGGCGGCGGTGCTGAGCAACGCGAGATTTGAGCCGTTGAGTAAGCTGATATCGGCCAGTGCGAGCGGCAGTAACAGCACGCCAGCGATCAGCGCGTGATAGCCCATTGCGCGCAACGGCCCAAGGACTAACGCGACCCGGCCGACGACAAATACATTGCCGGCATAACAAATTGCAGAGCCGGCGCCGAGCAGGGCGCCAAGGCCAACATTGCCAGCGTTGTGACTGGTGTGCCACGGCGTGAGCACCAGCCCCAGGCCGGCCAACGCCACGGCTGCCGCCGGCAGTGCGCCGGGTGTGCGTTGGCGATCGATGTACGGCGCGGCAAGCGCAATGAAACAGGGCGCGAGGTAGTGGGTGAGCACGGCAATAGCGACGGTGGTGTGTTCGAGCGCCGAGAAAAACGCCAGCACATTAAGCGCGTCAAACACGCCGTTGGCGACCAGCAGCCATTTGATCCGCGGTGTCCAATGCGCTCGCGGCAGCCGCCAGCACCACGGCAAACACACCAAGCCCATAACTAGAAAAATCAACGGGCCGGTGACCGTGGCAGGCAGCCCGGTCGGCCGCAAGAACAAGCTCCACGTGCCCCATGATGCTGCAGCGCCGACAACCATGAAGGAGCCGGCGACGCTGGTGCGGCCTGCGGTGACGGACATGCGCGCGTGTACCCGAAGATACCGTGGCCACACAATGATAACGGCCGTAGATCGAACATAGCGTCTGGTACAGTGACCACCGTGTCATTGCCTGGGCCCAACGAAGGATTTATTCGCGCATTTCATGCTGCGGCGCCGGGCTGCACCGCGCGCGCCATGGGTCAAGGCCGGTTGTCCGATGGCCGGACAAGTTATCAATGGCTGGCCGACGACGTGCCTGTGGGCCTGCCGGTGTTAGACCTGGGCGCTGGTGATGGCGCTTCGACGTTGGCACTCCAAGCGCGCGGTGCATGGCCGATCGCCGTCGATGTTAGCTTGGCCGAATTGCAGGGTGGCGGCCCGACGCCTGGCTTTGCGCGGGTCTGTGCCCGTGCTAGCGCCTTGCCGTTTATCGACGATGCCTTTGCCCATGCGGTAGCCCACATGGCCGTGATGTTGTTCGATGATATGGAAGCTGTGGTCGCGCAACTTGCTCGCGTGTTGCAACCGACCGCGACATTCGCCGCTATTGTGGGTGGTGGGCCTCCGGCCGACGGTCCGCCTGAAGCCTTGGGCTGTTATGTCGACGCGCTGACCGAGGTGTTAGCCGGGCGACCACGGATTGCATTGGGTGATCGCCGCAGCAAGTCGGAAGCCGGCTGGCAGCAATTGTTCAAACCAGCAACGGGGTTTGCTCATGTGCAATTTGTGCGCGATGTCTTGGTGCTCGACGGTCCGGTCGCCACCGTATGGTCGCGGTTGGCTGAATCATACGACGTACCACCTGACGATGCGGCGACTCGTGCTGCGGTCCATGCTGCGTTTTTGCAACGCATCGCACCGCTGTGCGACCACCAGGGGCAGGTGCCGATGCGTTGGGTGCTGTGGCGAGCGACGACGCAGCGGGTGTAGCGAAGCTTGTTGAAGTTACGGCGCCGCAGCGCTCGCGGCCAACGCAGCGTTGAACTCTTCGATTACCTCGGTGCTGTGCTCGTCAGTCAATGCGTGCATGAGCTGGCCACGAATAGCGTCGGCATGCGCCGTGGGCAACTGCAACGCAAGTTGGCCGAGGCCCCATGCGGCGTGGCCACGCACCAGCGGATGGCGATGCGCAAGCAACTGGCGCAAGGGCGCCACGGCGCGCTCATCGTGAGAATTGCCGAGGGCGATGGCAACATTGCGCAGAATTTGTTCGCGCGGTGATCGCCGCAGCGCGGTGCGCTTCACGAAATGGCGCAGTTGATTGGCGCCAAACGTTACCAGGCGAACCAAGTCGGGTAACAAATGTTCAATGTCACGCGGTGGCAACGGTGCCGGGGTTGGTTCGCCGCGGCCGGCGTTGTATGGGCACACTTGTTGGCAGATATCGCAACCAAAAATCCAGGTGCCAATGGCAGTGCGAAATTGCATGGGCACCGCGCCTCGGTGTTCTATGGTGAGATACGAAATACAGCGCCGGGCATCGAGGGTGTAGGCATCAACAAACGCCTTGGTCGGGCATGCATCCAAGCAGGCGGTGCAGCTACCACAGTGGGCTTTGCTCACGGGTGCAACTGTTGGCGTCAGCTCAAGATCGACGAGCAATTCACCTAACACTACGTACGAGCCTAAGCCGGGCGCGATTAGCATGGTGTTTTTGGCGATAAAGCCTAGCCCGGCGCGTTGCGCGGCATCGCGCTCCAACACCGGTGCCGAGTCAACACACGGCCGGGCCGCGACGACGATGCCGAGCTCGGTTGAAAGCAGGCGCGCCAGCGCAAACAACCGGTCACGCATTATCATGTGATAATCCTCGCCCGCGGCGTACCTGGCAATGTTGCCACGCAGCAAGGAGTCCGGCGACCGGACATCGCGGTGATACGCCAGCGCTACTACGATCATGCTTCGGGCGTTGGGCAGCAGCTGGCGCGGTGCCGCCCGGGGCTCCGTATGTTCGGGCGTCGCTAAATACGCCATGTCAGCGGCGTAACCCGCATTGAGCCATTGTTGGTAGGCCGCGAATCGGCGCGGCGCTTCAATCGGAATAATACCAACGCGGTGAAAACCGAGTTGCTTGGCGCCTGCGATTACCACCGCAGCAGCGTGTTCAGCTGGCGTCGGAAGCATGATCTTCTACGCTGCCTTCGCGATCATCGTCGTCGGGCACACCGGCAAAAAACACATCGTCATAGGCCACGGTGCAGTCACGCGCCTGCGGCTGCGGATAGCTGACCAATTGCCCACGGTAATTGCGCACCACCACGTGTTCGGCACCGTGATCGACGATGTAGTTAGGAAAGATCGGCACTTTGCCGCCACCGCCTGGCGCATCAAGCACCAAGTGCGGCATCGCCATGCCGCTCATGTAACCGCGCAAGCCCTGGTACAGTCGTTGCGCATCTTCGACAGTGGTGCGCAGGTGATCGGTGCCCAATACCGTATCGCCTTGAAAAAGATAATACGGCCGCACCCGCATGCGCAGCACACCGCGCATCAAAGCGCGCAGGCTCTTTACCGACGAGTTGACGCCGCGTAACAACACCGCTTGGTTGCCGACCGGAATGCCCGCATCGACCAAGCGCTCGCAACCTTGCCGTGCCAGGTTGGTGAGTTCTTTGGCATGATTGAAGTGGGTATTCACGAACAGCGGATGATGTTTGCGCAGCATCGCGCATAATTCGTCGTCGATGCGCATCGGACAAACCACCGGCATGCGGGTGCCAATGCGAATCGTCTCGACGTGTTTGATGGCGCGCAACCGCGTGAGAATTGAATCGAGCCGGGCGGTTGAAAGCAAAAACGGATCGCCACCCGACAGCAACACATCGCGAATGCGTTTGGTCTTGGCGATGTAGGCTAGGCCAGCGTCGATTTCATCGTGGTTGGGTGGCTGCTCACCGCCAACCAGGCGCCGACGATTGCAGTGCCGACAGTAAATGCCGCAGCGGTCGACCACCAGGAACAGCACGCGATCAGGATATTTGTGGACGATCGTCTTAACTGGATTGTGGGTGTCTTCACCGAGTGGATCGCGCAATTCTTCGTCGCGAATGTTGGCTTCGTGCGGGCTTGGAATGGCCTGCAATCGAATCGGACATTGTGGATTATCGCGATCCATCAGCGATGCGTAATACGGCGTGACGCCGACGCGAAACAGGGTCTGACTGGCGGCAAAACCAGCGCGCTCTTGCTCCGACAAATTGATTTGGCCAGCTAGTTCAGCTTCATTGGTGAGCATATTGCGCAGCTGCCAACGCCAATCGAGCCACGTGGCTTCGCTGACATCACTGCGTTGAATACCGGCCGCTGAGGTGGCGGGCCGACGCCCTATTGTAATAACCGTCATGATGCCTCGACCCAGCCCAGCTCAATAGCGCGCTGCCAGGCAGCTTGCACGATCGGCACTAGGCCGTCGGTGATGGGCAAACCTTCCATGTCGGCGCGTGGCACAAACCGCGCATCAAGCGCGTCGTCGTTGGCGCGTGGCGCCGCGTCGGGTTGCCGTAATCGCGCGAGATAGTCGATGATCACGTAGTGAAACGGCGCGGCGGTATCGGTGGCGCTTGGTTGCGACATGCGCTCGATCACTGCGATGTGCGGCCCAACTTCAACGGCGAGGCCGGTTTCTTCACGCACTTCGCGGGCCACACCAGCAGCGAGACTTTCAAAGGCGTGCAGCTTGCCACCCGGCAGCGACCACAATTTTGTGTCAGGCGGCCGGCCGCGTTGAATCAACAAGATGTCGCCGCGTCGGTTAAATACCGCAGCGGCAATCGCAATTGTGGCGTGCGCTGTGGTCATCGCGCTTTGCCTGCGGTGTTGGATTTCACCGCCGGTGATTTGGTTGTGCGGGACTTGGCGTTGGTTGCTGTCGGCAGTTCAACACTAGGGCAGTGCGGCGCTAATGTGCATTCGCCGCAGGCCGGCCGGTGCGCATGACAGACTCGGCGACCGTGCCAAATGATGCGATTGGCGAACGAGATCCATTCGCTTTTTGGGAGCTGGGCGCACAGATCCTGTTCAATTTTTACCGCGTCGGTTTGTTGGGTCAGCCCCAAGCGGAACGCTAACCGGGTCACGTGGGTGTCCACCACAATGCCATCAGCGATGCCAAACGCCGTGCCCAGCACGACGTTGCCGGTTTTGCGCGCGACCCCCGGTAATTTTACCAACTCGGCCATGGTTTGCGGAATTTCACCTTGGTGGTTGGCCACCACAGCGCGCGCCATGCCCAATAAACTTTTGGCTTTGGCTCGGAAAAAACCCGACGAATGAATGAGCGTTTCGAGTTCCGTTTGATCGGCGTTGGCCAAGGCCCGAGCGTCAGGAAAACGTGCGAACAAGGCCGGCGTGATCATGTTGATGCGCTTGTCGGTTGATTGCGCCGCCAGGATGGTACCAACCAACAATTGAAAGGCGTTCTGATGATCTATTTCGCAAGTGGCCTCAGGCCAGGCGTGCGCCAACTCATCGACTATCGCAGTCAGTCGGTTCGCGGTAGCCGGGGCCCCCGGCGCTGTGCTATTGCGTGCGCTAGTCATGGTTAACGATCGGCAACCTAGCATTCCCTTTTGGCGTTCGCGAGTAGTCGCGGCGCTTGCCGTCATCACTTTGCTACTGGGCAGCAGCTGCCTCGATCAAGCCGAAGTACAGCGGGCCAAGGGGTCGCTGTACGACGCCGAATTCGCGATTGTCTACGACGCCGTGATCAAAGGCGTGCGCAAGTCATATAGCGGCTTCCGCGAAGATGCAGGCAAAGGTTCGGTTCACACCTCGTGGCATCAGGTACGTTTTCAAAATCAATCCGAAGATCCGCGCGCAGCCCAGTTGAGCGCAACTACACAAGGGCTAAATAACGGCACCGGGCAGGGCGGCACTGGGCAAGGCGGCACCGGCATGGCCGCCGCGCCGCGTGGTGTTTATAAACGCTTTTTTGTGCGGTTCGATGTATCGGTATTAGGTGGTCGGCCGTGGCGGGTCCGGGTGGTTGGGCATGCCTCAGAGTGGGAGCCAGGCATGGCCATCCCAACCGAATTGCGCGGCGCTGCAGTGCCGGCCTGGCTGCCGGGCCGGGTCGATTCGCTCACGGTGGAGATCTATCGGCGGTTAAAAAAAGTCGCAGTCAAAGACGCCGGTGTTACCAGCTCCGTGTTTGTGGAAGAACCGAAAAAAACCGACGCTAGCAAATTCACCAGCGTGCCACCTGCTGCGGCTACCACGTTGGCGTCGATTCTCGATGTGCTCAACGTCCGTGCCTATGATGCGTTGCGCGCGTTGCTCGATGACCAAGCGGTGTGGAGTTTGGGCGCTGGGCCAAGTGGCGATACTGCCCTCGCTATGTGGCAAGCCGATCCCACCGTGCTCGACGCAATGCACAAAGTTATCGACGCTGGTTGCGGCGCTAGCGGCAATGGCGACGTGGTTTGTCCAGCTGCGGCAAGCAACCCGGCCTTTGTCGATTGGCGGTTAACGCTGTCGGCGCGCTCGGGTACCTGGAAAATCGCTGCGTTTGTGCAAGGGCGGTAGCCTGTATCACGCTGACAATGCGTCAAAGCCGCGCTTGGTTGCATGCTCGGATGCCGCGCATCGCACCAAGTAGTCAATGCACCTTGTACTGGTGGCTTCGACGTGGCAGCCACCTCGGTACAACGGATGGTGGGCGCTACGTAAAAGCAGAAATCCTACAACGTAGCCAATCTGGGCGTGCCACGACCGTAGCAGCGTTGCCTTAGCCTTTTTCGCGGTGATTGCTGACCTGCATACTCTTGCCTGAAAAAACACGTCAACATAAATCGGAAAAATGCTGTTCATGTTTCAACGATGAATTTTAGTCCGAAAACCGGACGCCCAACCTTGCTCGCCGTCAATGCCAATCAGCGCATTTATATCGATAACTATCGCCAATTCAAGTTCGGCATTCCCCCGCCGTCCTCGAAGCCGATCGTGAACTGCGTTCGATGCCACCCATAGCTATCACTGACCGCAAGCGACGCGTGACTCGACGGCGGCGCATCAGACTACGCGCGAGCACAAGCCTCCGCGGCCGCGCGGCCAGCCGCAGCGCCTTCGCGCAAGCTCCACATCGCTTCCGCCGGATCCTCTGTGAGCCGACCGTTCATCTGTTCGTGCAC
>JAGPDK010000664.1 GCA_018057605.1 Kofleriaceae bacterium
CGCGCATTCAACTCAAACAGTGCAAGCAACGTAGCTGTCACGGCCACTTTCGCAGACGAAGGCAAACACTGCAACGCCGTGTTTGATCAGCACCTACAGGTTTCCAATGTTCGCGCTGCCGACGCGAGCTATGCCAAATGTTTGCAGCGTAACCTCCTGCCAATGCACAATGCTGAGATGCCAAGTGCAGTACTCGATCGACAGCAGATAGTCTTCGGTCTGGCCGTGCTGGCCAGTTGCGCGGTGGGTTGTTCGCCTGGCCTTGCACCATGCAGCGAACAGGTGCTGCGACCCGGCGACATCGTCGAATGCAGCGTGCCGGGCTGGACCGACCGAGCTTTTACCTTGCATCTGCCGACGGCTGCGCAGACGCTCAACGGGCCACGCGGAGTGGTCATTGGATTTCACGGCGGCGCTGGCAACCGGCAGAGCACTAATACTTCGACCTGCCCAGCCGGCGATGAGAATTCACCGGGTTGTTTGGCAGCATTAGCGAATGCACGCGGTTATGCGGTGGTGTTTCCCGACGGTACCGGGGCTCGGCCGGCGCGCAATTTGCGCACTTGGAATGCCGGTGGCGGTCAGCTCGTCGGCTGCGTTTCCGGCGCGGCATGTCGGAGCAACGTGAATGATGCGCAGTATTTTGACGATCTGCTGGAACAGTTACGAAGCAGCAAGCTGATCGATGTTGACCACGTGTTTCTTACTGGGATTTCGAATGGTGCCGCTATCACGCATCGCTTGGCGTGCGAACGCAATCAAGCGATTCGCGCCATCGCAGCGGTCGCGGGTACTAATCAGTATTTTGCCGACGGTGGCACCTGCGCAGCACCGATGGCCGTGCTGCAAATTCATGGCACCGAGGATCCGTGTTGGCCATTTGATGGCGGTAGCCAAAGTTGCCTGGAGGATGTTGGCAAAAAAATTGGTGTCGCGGAATCCATGGATGGCTGGTGGCCGCGCAATGGCTGCACTTCGATGAGTAGCACAACGGTGCTCAACGATCTTGATCCCACCGACGGCACGACCGTCGCGCTGCAACGGTGGCAGGGCTGTCGGAAGGCAACTGAATCACTCATTATTCAAGGCGGCGGTCATACCTGGCCCAATGGCAATCCCTATGCCAGCGAGGATCGCGTCGGCCGAGTCACCCGTGATGTAGGCAGTGAGCAAATTTTGCAATTCTTCGAGGACAATCGTGAGTAATCTGGCGATGCGTCGAGTTTTGAATTGCGCGAATATTCGTGCGCTCACGCATACGACGCTGCTGCTGTCCTGGGTTGGTTGCGGCACCTTCGCGGTGCAACACACGGCTGAGCCAGTGCCGCGTGGTACGTGGCGCGGCGCGCTGGTGGGTTCGCTGCAAACGTTGTACGACGACGAACAGCGGGCCAAGGTCCCAGGCGGCACACTCGCGATCGGGGTTGGCCGTGGCATGGGGCGCAACAGCGAGCTTGGCGTTACGCTGTACACCCTTGGCGTCGAAGCCTACGGCAAGGTGCGGCTCTGGCACGGCCCGGCCGGCGCCGCACGGTGGTCGTTGGGACTGCTGGCTGCCGTCGGTGGCGCCCGGTTACCGGCCAACGCGCTGATCTCGCCCGGCACCGAACTGCACAGTCGTGTCGTCGGGCTTGCCACGGTGCGGACCTCGTCGTGTGTGAGCTGGAGTTTTGGACCTAGCATCGCGGGCTATGAGTTTTTACCGCGCGGCGGCGGCCGTGAACATGGGCTGTGGGTCGGCGGTTTCGGCAATCTGGCGTGGCAACTGTCACCGCGTTGGGCCATGGTGCCCGAGCTGTCGGTGCACAAAGCCGCTTCGGGGACGTTTCCCGTCGACGATCAAGTGGTCCAGCTCAGTGTAGGGTGGTCGCGAACCTGGTAGTGCCACGCAGCGCCACGCAGCGCCACGCAGCGCCACGCATGTAGGTTAAGAGCGCCTATAACGCCTACATCGATATAGTTGCCTGGTTACCCGACACGACCCTGGGAGTCACCCACGATCTTCGCTACGATATTGCCATGCGAAGAAATCTTGCCGCCACGGCGTTGGCGGTTGCACTGACGTTGCTGTGTACATCCCAGGCGTTGGCGACAGTAACTCAGGTAGACGGCACGATCGTCCCGGCAAACGGCAACTGCCAAGCCGGCCTTAATTCGTCGGAAATGGGCATCGACGCCGTCTTGGATGCCGCCAAAGTTCCCGAAGTTTTTCTGCCGAGTGAAAGCGTGCCGGTGCAATTCTTCGATGTCCTCGAAGGTGCAGGGTTTGAAAACAGCTTCGGTTGGTACAACGTTGGTGACGACGTGCTGTCGGCGGCAGGGCGTGCCCTCAACTTGCATCGTGTCATGCAGTGTTCGCTTGAACCTGGTGGTTCGGTGTCGGTGGATTTTGCTGCGGAGCGTACAGCTGGGCGTTACAAAGGTGGCTTCATCGCGTTTTACTTGATCTCGCCAGAAAACAATCCTTCGAATAACAACTGCGGCGACATTGGTTTGGGGTCCGACAACCAATCGCTGCTGGGTCGAATTTATTACACCCAAGCCGATCTCAACAACGATGGCGACTTTGTGCATCACTTGGTCTACACG
>JAGPDK010000665.1 GCA_018057605.1 Kofleriaceae bacterium
ATTTTCGCGTCACTTGTATGACCGTGGGCCAATTGATGTGCCGCATCAAGGGCTTTCGGTGGATCAAGCCGTGGCCGTTGCCCGTGCAGCTGGCGCCAAGCTGTCATTGGCCCATCCGCATTTATACGGCGAGCGCACCGTGAAATTGATCGCGCGCCACAAAGCCGCTGGGCTCGACGGTATTGAAGCATTTTACGGTCGTTATGATGCCGCCGAACGCAACCGCTGGACGCAAATTGCCGACAGCCACGGCTTGGTATGCACCGGCGGTTCGGATTCTCATGGTGAGCCCGAAATTGCGCGCGGCGTGGAAATTCCCGACGAGCGTTACGCGGCACTGTGCCGATGGCTGGGCATCGCAGCGTAGTTGCCTGTGGTGCGCATACATTTGTAACTTCGAGGTTAAGCTCCGTCAGGTCAAATCGCCATCGTGCGTCACACGTGGGGAAGGCATTTTGGCAGTCCCGTGCGCTTTGTCGCCTACGATCTCTGGCTGTAACTTGTCACCGCCGTGCGCTTGGCCGCTGGGGCGTGGCGCACCGTCGGTGATCTGGTCCCGCTTCCACTCGTCCGCGTTTACAGTCGAAGCGGTGCTGGACGCCGCACGTTGTAGAGGCTTCGATAGTGTTAACGATCGCGCGGCCAGTGCGCTCGCAAGACGAGTTGCGGCGATGCCCACGGCTTTGGTGCGCGGGCGGTAGGCCTCCGTGTCCGTCGTCGGTGGTCGGACGTCCGTGGTCCGAGTAAGCAACCAAAATTTCTGTGGGTTGAGCATCCGTCACACTTTCGACGATTATTCCCCAGGTTTGCCAACGCCTGACTCACTTGTGTTGACCACATGCGCGACCGCCGCGCGTCACACCAAATAGTCGATACATTGTGCGTAGTCGATCGGTTCGCCGGTCCATTTTGATGCGTTGGTGGTAGCCGTAACGGCAAGCGCAGCATGGGCCTCGTATAGCGCCGCGAGGCCACGTCGCGCGCCGACGTTGTTCGAAGTTGTGCGAGCCGGTTGCGCGTCGATGAGCCGGTTGCGGTGATCGAAGAATTTCCAGCCATCGATACGATCGGGTTCGACCCGGCAGCCGCCTTCGTGCAGCAGCGTATGGTGGGCACTACACAACAACATGAGATTCGCCAACGCAGTTTCACCGCCGTTGGCCCAATGCTCGATGTGATGACCGTCGACGTAGCGGCTGTGGCTGCAACCCGGAAAACGGCAGGTGCGGTCGCGCAGCAGTAGTGCCCGCTTGATTGCGGCGAGAATCGTGCGGGTTTTGCGGCCGACAGACAGCGGCACGCCTTGCGCGTCGACGTGGGCGACCACCACGCCGGCATCGCAGCACAAGCGGCGCACGGTGGCGGCGGCGATGATTTCACCGTCGGCCATCATGGCTAGATCCGCCGGTTCTGCAGAACCGTGCAGGCCGCCGTGCGGCACGGTAATGATGATTTCGATCGGGGTGCGCTGGGGTTGTTTTCCACGCAAGCGATTCTGGATAATATCCATGAACGCATCGGCGCGTTGCCGGCCACGGTCGGCAGCCGTTGGTGCATTTGCAGTTGGCGGTTCTGCGGAAGTCGGCTCCGCGGGAGGCGGTTCAGCGGGAGTCGGTTCCACGCTCGATGTGTCAATTGCAGCATTAAGCGCGGCCCAAACGATCGCCGCTTCATCGCTCGGCAGTACCACTTCAAACTTCACCATGCCTTTATCGAGGCTTCGCCGCGACACCGTGCGCTGCAACTTGTGCCGCCGCCAACGCTCCAGCCTCCACCCCATGCACTTGATCATACGCCTGCACGTTCTCATACGAGCGGCACAATTTGTCGAGCTGCGACGCTGGCATGCGTTTAGCGTATGCGATCCAGAGTTCCTCCTTTTCAGCCGTCGCCACCCGCGTAATCGCCCTGGCCTGCGAATACGACATCGCACCCAGGCGCAATTCCTCGTCGACCAGCGGCAACTCAGCCAACTTTCGTGCAACCCGCACTCGCTCACGTGCTGTGCGCAAGTCCCACCCAACCCGCCACGCCAACCAATGCGCACACGACAACGCGCCTTGCACATGCCAGCCTGCAGCAATATCGAATTCTCGAATCGCGGTTAACAACCGATGCATCGCAGCGTCGATATGCGCTGACATTTTAGCGATTAGATCACCCAGCGCATCGACATCGATGGCTGCCTTCACCTTTGCACCTTGTTTCACAAAACGACTCTATCACCTGTTTTTTCGACGCTGTGATTGGCTCGCTGTGCGGAGAACTCTCGGTGTAATGAAAGAGAATTACCAGCGCCGCCTATCGGTCCGTGCCGCAGAGTTGGCGGCGTTGCACTGCCGTTTTGCACGCTGATAGTTGGCAGGATTTTTTCTGGCAAGAAAATCACGTCAACATAAATCGAGAATATTGTTCCTGTTTTTTGCAAAAAAATTTAAGTCCGAAACCCGGACACACAACCGCGCACGCCGCCAATACCAATAGGCGCATTCACATTAATAACTATCGCCAATTCAAGTTTCAGATTCATCTGCCGACCCTGTTGCCGATCGTGAACTTAGGGAAATGCCAAGCTTCGCTATCAAATCC
>JAGPDK010000666.1 GCA_018057605.1 Kofleriaceae bacterium
TCGGCTAGCCCGAGCTCCGCAGCGACAACTGCACGCGGCCCTGGCGTTGGCCGCTTCGTCGCTTCGGCCACCAACGATCGTTCCACTGCGTCCACGATCGCCGCCGCCCGTGATGCAAAACTATTCACTACTTCGATTGTTGTCATCATCATGCTCGCTGATTCCGCCAAGTGGCGTTGGGGGTCCTCCTGTACCACGTTGCTCGACGATGCAGGGAGCGTGGCAGTGCAACCTGAGGGGCGAATTCCTACCCTGCATCGTGGCTCAGCAACATGGCCTGACAAAGTTGCGTCATGAACACAGCCCTTGTCATTGCGTCAAAAACCAACGCATCGAAATGGACCGGCGCACTGATCGATTAAGGGTGATATATCGATTATTCGGTGTGATGCAACGCCGCCGTTCAGCGCTGGTCTTCTAGTAAAGCTTCGTCAGAAGACATACACGCCAGGCGCAGCTTCGCGCAAAAAGTAGCGGCGGCCAGTGCCGAAGGGGCGCAGCTTGCACTGCACGATCAACAACAGATCGCCCGGATCGATTTCGGGAAATTTTGCTGACATCACCGCGAATTCCGCGCGCACGTCGGCAGCAAACTGTTCGGGATCAAAGTGAGGCGGTTGCCACGACATAGGCAGAACTGTAACGCAGCGCGCGCGGCCCCACAATCGAGAAATGCCAGCGCAACCAGGGCGACCGAAAACTTGCGCGAACTAGCGCGAACCGGGAACAACCTAGGAGTCTGGTGTTAAACAAGTGAGGAAGTCCAGATGCAAGGCGGAGTGCGAACCGGACCGCAGCATACTCATGTATGTGAGGACCGGAAGCGCAAACGACAACGCAGCAGATGGGCTCCGCAACCGTTTAACACGAGGCTCCTAGAACGATGCTTGGCCCGCAGCGCGGTGGAACGGAATGACGTCGCGGATGTTTTCGATGCCGGTGGCATAGAGGATGGCGCGTTCAAAGCCGAGGCCAAAGCCAGCGTGTGGCACGGTGCCGTAGCGGCGCAGGTCGCGGTACCACCAGTAATCGTCTTTGATGAGGCCCATGGCGTCGATGCGGGCGTCGAGCAGTTCGAGGCGCTCTTCGCGTTGGCTGCCGCCGATGATTTCACCGATGCCGGGCGCCAAAATATCCATGGCAGCGACGGTTTTGCCATCGTCGTTGTTGCGCATGTAAAACGCTTTGATGTCTTTAGGGTAGTTCAGCACTGCGACCGGGCCCTTGATGACTTCGTCGGTCAAGAAGCGCTCGTGTTCGGCTTGCATGTCCATGCCCCATTTGACTGGGAACTCAAATTGTTTGCCGCTGCGCACCGCGTCTTCGAGGACTTTGATCGCGTCGGTGTAATCCATGCGTGCGAATTTGGATGACACCAAGTTTTGCAGGCGTGAAGTTACGGTTTTGTCGACGAACTTCTCAAAAAACGCGATGTCATCGGCGCGCTCGGTGAGCACAGCGTTGAAAATGTATTTGAGGAAATCTTCGGCGAGTTGCGCATCGGCAGCAAGATCGGCAAACGCAATCTCAGGTTCGATCATCCAAAACTCGGCGAGGTGGCGGCGGGTGTTGGAGTTCTCGGCGCGGAACGTTGGGCCAAACGTGTACACGTTGCTCATCGCCATGCAGTAGGTTTCAACGTTGAGTTGACCGGAGACTGTCAGGTGCGATTCGCGACCAAAAAAATCTTGGCTGTAATCAACTTTGCCGTCGGGGGTTTTCGGAATGTTGGCAAAATCTAAGGTCGAAACCTTAAACATCTGGCCGGCGCCTTCAGCGTCGGACCCCGTGATGATCGGCGTGTGAATCCAGAAAAAGCCGCGCTCATGGAAGAACCGATGCACGGCCATCGCTAGGCAATGCCGAACTCGCGTCGCAGCACCGATGATGTTGGTGCGCACGCGTAAGTGGCCAACTTCGCGCAGGTACTCCATGGTGTGGCGCTTGGGCTGCATTGGGTAGGTTTCAGGGTCTTCGACCAAGCCCACCAATTGCACGGATTCGGCCCGCAGCTCGACCGCTTGGCCTTTGCCTTCCGACGCCACCAACACACCGGTGGCTTGCACAGCGCAACCGGTGGTGATGCGTGCGATGTCGGTGGTGTAGTTGGCCAAATCGGCCGGCGCGATGACTTGCAGCGGATCAAAACAGCTGCCGTCGTGCACTGCCAAAAACGATAAGCCGGCTTTGGAATCGCGCCGGGTGCGAATCCAACCACCGACGGTGATTCGACTGCCGACGGCATATTTGCCGCTAAGAATTTCGGAAATTCGCGTGTTGCTCATAACGGCGGCATTGGTACCACAAAACCGTCGCTGACGCTGCTCAACCCAGAGGCCAGCGGCGTCGACCTACTCAACAACAACAGGCGCGCAGGTCGAAACCCCAGCGCCGACAATCGGTGTTGGCAGGTTGTTGAGCGCCGTGGTTGCGGTGCCAGTGGCGCGGTCAATCACGCGGACGCTCGATACCGGTGGCGAAAAGATGTCGGTTTGGGTGGTGACAAAGATGTAGAACTTACCGCCCCAAAACGCGAAGGCCCATGCGTTGGCCGTGCCGCCGAGGCCACCTGGAATATTGTATTCAGGG
>JAGPDK010000223.1 GCA_018057605.1 Kofleriaceae bacterium
GGCGCGGGCGCGATGGTCTTTGTCTGATAGCAGCGCGTACGCCGATTCATGGTGACGAGCGATCGACAAGTTGAGATATTGCGCGAGTACCGACGCGACAGCGCGTTGGGTATCGCGCTCGACCGAGGCCGGTGTCTTGACACTGTTGCTTTGGTTGGTGGTCGCGGTTGCCCTGATCGGCGGCCGTTGCGCAGCTGAGCCACCGCCACATGCTGGCAACGCTAGCGTTGTTAGGCAAAGGTTCAGGCTCATCAGGTAACGACGCACTCGCAACGACATATTCGTGCGAACCCTAGTTGGAAATTCGCGCGATATCCACCGCAAAAAACCTCAAACGTCCGGCGTTATTTGCCGCTGGTTGGTGCTGGCGCGGTTTTGCTGCCACACATCGGCAGCCCTGCGGGTGCTGTGAGTTGAAATTTGTCGTCGGTAATTGGCTGATTCACCGTGCGTTCTTGCCAATCTACCAATAGATCCGCTTTTTCCGACGGTGATTGAAACCGAGTTTTATTGGGCAAGCGAAAGCTGGCACCAGCGGCGTCGGTAACCGTGCCAAAATCAGTATTCTCGACCGACCAAATCATCTTGCCCGCAGCGTTGCGCAATTCACTTTTGCGGATATCCCAGTGGCCGTCGCGGGCGTCAATCACCAGGGTTTGGCTACCGACCGCTGCTTTGAGTTCAACTCGTTCAAGCCCAGCCGCCGCGTCCCAGGTAACCGTGCCGGTGACGTCGGTGCCATTGTTAAGCATCGGGGTTTGGCCCATGGCCAAATAGAAAAAATCATCGGGCGTCATCGGCACGCGCAACAACTGCGCAATCGAATCGGCATTGCACGGCCCGGCCAAACTGCAATTGTTCTGAATATCGACGAGCGTGAAGTCTTGACCGTTGCAGGCCATGTCCAAAATGGGGCTGTCACCAGCCGGTGACAAGGCATTAAAGCGGACCTTCGCACCGGGGGTGCCCATTACCAGCACGGTGCCTTTGACCCGGTCTTTGCCGAGCCAATAGTCCATCACGCTTTCGGCATTAAACGAATGAATGCGTGCGCGAGCGGCCGCTAGTTTGGCGATGACATCGGCCACTTTAGGCTCAGCATACGGCCGGGTATGTTTGATGCCACCGCTACAGGCCGCAGCGATACACCCGCAAAGGGCAACAGCGAAAGGTGCAGCAGCGCGGCGAAATTGCATCATGCAATATGTACCGCAGTTGGCTGCATTTTATTCAATCGATGTGGGCCCAGAAATGGAGCGAACGAGCGAACGCTCGAAGCGGGGCCCGATCACGCTTAGGTTATCGCAATTGCGACAACAGGAAGGCCCAGGTATCGGCGGTTTGCTCGACGGCTTGTTTCACATTGTCGGCCCCGCCATGGCCAGCATTGCGTTCGATTCGCAACAACACTGGCGCTGTGCCCACTTGGGCAAATTGAATTTGCGCGGCTAGTTTGCGGGCATGCATCGGGTCAACGCGATCGTCGTGATCCGAGGTGGTCATGAGCAAGGCTGGATATTTGCGCGCGCCTTCGTCGACCGCGCGGCGATACGGCGAGTACTCGTAAATCGCTGCAAAATCGGCTTGGTTTTCGGCTGAGCCATATTCCGGAATCCAGGTTTTGCCCGAGCCAAACATATGGTAGCGAATCATGTCGAGCAGCGGCACGCCGCACAGCGCTACCTTGAACAAGTCAGGTGCCTGAGTCATGGCAGCACCAACGAGCAAGCCACCATTGCTGCCACCTTGAATGGCCAAGTGATCGGGCGAGGTCCAGCCTTCGGCGATCAGAAATTTAGCAGCGTAGATGAAATCGTCGAAGACATTCTGTTTGTTGGCCTTCATACCAGCGCGATGCCAGTCTTCGCCGTATTCGCCACCACCGCGCAAATTGGGAATGGCGATCATGCCGCCGTTTTCTAGCCACACTGCGCGCGACGACGCAAACGCTGGCGTCAGGTTAACGTTAAAGCCGCCATAGCCGTACAGCACCGTCGGGTTGGCGCGATTTTTCGGTGTGCCTTTTTTGTGCAACAGAAACATCGATATTTTGGTGCCGTCTTTCGACGGATAAAATACCTGCTCGGTTTCAAACTGCGTGGTATCGATCGGTAACTTGATTCGGGCCCATTCAGTAACTTGGCCGCTCTTGATCGAGGTTTTGTAAATAACTTGCGGCTCGGTGAACGATGTGTAGGCAAAGTAGCCTGTGTCTTGGTCGGGTTCGCCGCTAATTCCGCCTGATGTACCCAACGGCGGCAGATCTAGTTTGCGAATCAATTTGCCAGCGAGGTCTCGAACTTCTACTTCGTTGGCGGCATTGCGCAGGTAGGTCAAGACCAGGCTGTTGCCAACAATCGAAAATCCTTCGAGCGTGGCGTCACTTTGCGCGATCAGTTCTTTCCAATCGGCGCGCGCTGGCTTGCTTGGCTCGACGCGGAAAATCCGCGAGCGAGGCGCCCCTTCGTTGGTATTGACGTAGAACACGTCTTTCCATGCAGTCACATCGTAGTTGGCGTCGGTGCCAGCAACCAGGGTTTGCCAAGGAGCATCGGGTTTGCGGGCATCTTTGAAGTACACGTCGGCCGAATTCCAACCATGTTGCACCGACACGAACAGCCAATGACCGTCGCGCGAGATGCCGCCGCCGATAAATGATTCGGCGTTTTTGGTGGCCGGGTGGACCAGGCGATCTTTGCGCGGGTCGTCGCCGAGCTTGTGGTATTTGACTTCGGCAAAGCCGGGCCGTTCCGCGATGGTCACCTGTTCCGAAACCGGCGGCACCCAGGTGTAGTAGTAACCCTTGTTGTCGGGTGACCACGATGCGCCTGAGTATTTGGTGCCTTCAATTTTGTCGGCCAGCTTTTTGCCGGTGGCGACTTCAAGCACATAATGCGTCGACTCATCGGCGTTGTTTTCTTTGATTGCGTAAACAACATATTTTCCGTCATAACTTGGCCACCAACCACCAAGGCCGGTGGTGCCGTCGGTGCTCATGGTGTTGGGGTCGAGCAAAACTTTTTCTTTGCCCTTGTCGCCTTGTTTCCAAAAGACAATGGTTTTTTCTTTGTTGGCAAACTTGCGGGTGTAGAAGTAGCGACCGTTGAAGTGGCTCGGTGCGCTGATCGCATCGTAGTAAAAAACTTCTTTGAGGCGCGCGGCGATCGCATCGCGTTTCGGCAACTTGGCTAACTCACCACGCGCGTAGTTATCTTGTGCATCCATCCACGCCACCACGTCGGGCGCTTTTTCATCTTCGAGCCAGCGATACGGATCAGCGATTTTTTTGCCAAAGATCGTATCTACAATGTCGAGTCGTTTGGTGGATGGCCAGGGCCGGGTGGGGACTGTCATTGGTGCGACTTTCTCGGTGGGTGGAGACGTGTGATCTAAGGCTTGCGGTGGGTCGACAGGCAGTTTGCCGGGGGGACGGGGGCCGCATCCGAGCAGCGACACTGTGGTTGCGAGAGCGACGAGCCAAGTGCGATTCATGCCTGGAAAACTACACTAACCAGCATCGCTTTGACAAAGTGTCAAAGCTGCTGGTTAGCTTCGATCAAACAAGGGACTTGCTCATGCCTTCTGCCGCCGACAAGTCGCCGGCATTCATCCCACCAAGCGTTGCTCGCGCGATTTGCTTCGCTCATGGGCTGTGCGTTTCCGCGTCGTTCTGGCAGTGGTGAATCTTCACCATGTGAAAAGCTGGCAACTGTGGCCGGAAACTGACAGCAATAACAAAGTTGAGGCTCGTAATATCAGTTGGTTACGGACGGCTAGTGAGTGGCCTTGGCTTTGCAATATTGGGGGCATGCGGCGAATGCTGGTTGCGATGTTGGTTACCTGCCTGGGCGGCGGTCTGGGCTTGGGTTTGTCCCGCGCTCAAGCCACCCCCAGTGTGGTGCCTGCAAGCGCTACGGTGGCCGCTGGCGATGTAGCTCTGGTTCGCGGCCTGCGCGTGGTTGGCCAGGTCCCCGATGCCGTGCGCAATTTGATTTCGGCGCAAATTGGCTCCATCGCAGATACCGAACGCCTCGTTGCCGACCGTGAACAAGTACTCGATGGCATGATCAGCCGTGGTTACCTAGACGCGCAAGTGCAGCTGTCGCGCGACAACGCCGACGATGGCGGCATGTTTGTAAAATTTTCTGTCAAGCCAGGCCCGCTGTACCGCATTAGCGCGGTTGCCGCCCGCGGTCGCATGGTTGATATCAGCGCCTTAACGACGCTGTCGGTCGACGACATCGCCGACGCCGATCGCATCGAACGCAACCGCATGATGGTCGAACAATCTCTTACTCGACGCGCCGGCAAGCGCATCGCCGTGCTTGCCGAGGTGCAACCCAATCGCGCCGACCACACTGTCGCGGTCACCTATCGTATTTCGACCACGAAGTAGACTCAGGCCGGGCTACGCTGCATGGCGCGGCCCGCCGTGGCACAATAAATTCCGCCTGAACGGCTGTTAGTCAGAAATTACATTGTCGCGCAGCTGAAAATGCGTTCGCCAGGTCAACGTTGCCAAGGCAAATGCTGATTTGGTTAGCACGCCGATAGGTTCATCGTTGGCGTCGAAGACAAGTGCTGCGGTGGCGTTGTTGCCTGCAAATGCTGTTACTAACTCGTCCCGGGTGACCTCTGGCGAGACCCGCACGAACGGTTCAGCGACATCGGCGGCAATCACAACCCGTTGCAGGTCTGGGTCGTACGCGAGGTCAGCAAGATGGGCCAAAATCGTTACACCATGGTCGTGCTTGTCGTCGCGAATCCAGGCGGTTGTCACGTCATGTTGTCGCATGCGTTGTAATAAATCAACGACTGGCAAGTTTGAGGGTACGATGATCAGGGCCGTCATCGTGCTTGCGATTTGCCACAATGCGTCGTCGATCTCGGCGCTAGCGATCTTCATCGATAGCCCACTCTGGCCTGACGCGGAGCGTACGATATCACTCATCGTAATGATACCGATACATGTTGCACCGTCGGTGGCATCTACGACTACGAGCTGACGCTGCTGTTTTTCGTTCATCCGTACAGCCGCGGTTAACAACGGCGCATCACTGCGGATAATTCCAACTGGCTGGACAAATGGCGCAATGGAGCCCGTCGCGTCGGCTGGTAATTCGCGGACATGCACCGCACCCACCACGGTGTGTTTCCAATTGACCACGGGGACAAGGGAAATGTCACGAGCCGCAACTAACGCGCGAATTTGGGCGACGGTTGTGGTTGTCAAAACTGACACCACATCGCGCGCCATGACAGTGGCAACGATGGCGCCGTGAACACGCGGACTCCTTGATTCGCCGTGTGGCAATACGATGCCATCTTGTGCGAGCAAGGCTTCATAAATTGGCGTGGGTCGCCAATGTCGGGCGATAACAAACGCCGTCATGTTTGCCAGCATCAATGGCAGCACCAACCCGTAGCCGCCTGTCATTTCAAAAATGATTAAGACAGAGGTGATCGGTGCACGGATCACACCCGCAAAAACCGCGCCCATACCAACCAGGGCAAATGCGCCAAGTTGTTGGTTGCCGTGGTCAAACACAAAAACATCCAGATAGCCAAATGCACCGCCGAGCATGGCGCCGATAAAAAGGGAGGGCGCGAAAATTCCGCCAGCACCTCCACTCGAATACGAAAAAACGGTAGCGAGGATCTTGGCGATGCAGAGGACAAGCAAGACGCGTACGCCGAGTCCGCCGGCTAATGCAGTGCTAAGTGTTTGATATCCGCCGCCCGTGATGCCCGTAGTTCCAAGCGAATATAAAACTGCGACCGCAAGTGCGCCGGTAATGAGCCCCCCAATGCCCGGCCGTGCCCAGCTCGGAATTGCTTGCATGCCGCGAAACCAAACTCGAACGCGCAGCAGCCCATCGGTGAAGGCAACCGCAACGATCGCAGCGGCAACGCCGAGTAAGGCGTACGAAACTAAGGAGATCGGATTATCGAGGCCATAGGGCTGGCTCACTTCGATTACCGGATGAACACCTAAGATGCCACGCTCGATGACGGCCGCAAGTGCCGCTGCGACCACCACCCCCGAAAGCACTGCTTGATCTAACGTGCCGACGATTTCCTCAATTGTGAACGTTACTGCGGCGATGGGGGCATTAAACGCAGCTGCGATACCGGCGGCTACGCCAACTGGTAACAGGCGTTGCGCCGTACGTGGGGGTAAGGACGCCGCGCGTGCCAGTGCGCTCGTTGCGCCGGCACAGATCTGTACAGTGGGCCCTTCACGACCGAGCGAAGCGCCGCTGCCAATCTGAAAAGTCCCGATAAAAAATTTGCCAAGTGCATCACGAAATTTGATGCGACCACCTTCGGTCGCGTAGGCTTGTTTGACTTGAGGAATGCCCGAACCGCGGGCGCCTGGCACGAGCCACGTAAGCGCTGCACCGGCCAACAGCCCACCTACGGTCGGTGACACGATGGTCCACAAGATCCAACTATTGCCCGACGCGTGTGTTGCGCGTTCGATGAAAAGACTTTCGGCAGCACGGATCGCCACGTGGAATCCAACCGCAACCAAACCACAAACAAAACCCACGACGATGGTAAGCGCGAAAAGTAATTGAGTTTCGTTGCGAAGATACCGGCGAACCAAGCGCCGACCGGCGTTACGCCAACCACGAAACCGCGAATCGTGCCACCAAGCTAGTCGTGTAGGCTCGGTGTTTGGCCGTGGTTGTTGCTCATTCGTGTCAGCGCTGGCTGGCGGTTGCGGTGAAAACGGTGGTGGGATTGGAAGTTTCACAAGTTGCGTCGCTAGAGAGTTCAAATATCATGAAATGCTTGGTATTCCAATCAAATCGAGTTCGCTGCCGAGATCCAATGTTCGCCGGCGCGGATTACGGCGATTTCGGTGCAGCCGCCGCGGCAGGACAACCGGTGCGCAAAATTGCCACGCGCCACGCCGCTCCGTCAATAATGCTGAGTGACGGCACGGTTTTCGCCATGGGCTCAAGCACACTACGTACAACACGTATGGTGGATGCGGTCGCTGTTGGCGATCGCGTCGATGGCGGGTGGGCGACTAGCGTAAGGCATACCGATAGTTCTATCTGAAGATCGCGCGCACGGGTGATCATCGCGAGGGCATCGGGTAGCCATGTCAGGCCTTGGTCGGGCGGAGCCTCGAGCACCGCAAACGTTGCTTCAGAAAAAGTGAGTGGGCCTAGTTGGCTGTGCAAAACTTTGCTGAGCAATTGTAATCCGACCGGGCCAAGCGGCGCCGCCAGATGCACCAAATGCATGTGCGAGGGCTGCATCAAGTCTTGGGAAACTTGCAGCAGCTCGGCGGGGTCGCTGGGCCAGGCGGCGCGGATCGCTGCAAGTAGCAGCGGCGCTTGGCGCTGCAACACCACTGTTGCCGTTTCCGCGACTACGGGTGGGGCCGGTGGCAATTCATCAATGCGACGATTAATCGCGCGCAGCGCGGCGGCATTAGGCACCGGCCACACGGTTAAGCGGAGTTCGGGACCTCCCAGCTTTTCTAGTTCTTGGCGCAACTCGCGCTCAAGATCCATCGCAGTGCTGACGCTACCGACCACCACCACGCGCAAGATTGTTTCGGCGGCGTTCTGCTCCAATGAATACTGCGCAACCTGGCGGTTGTCGCTGTGTAGGACACGATCGATGGTTTGCCGAACCTGCGTACGATTGGTAATTTCGACGACGGCACGCTGTAGCGGCACGTATACGACGGCAAGCAAAAGTAGCGGTGGCAAAATGCGCGCTAGCGGCCCTAGCCGCGTGGTTGCAAGCCTCGTCCAAACTGAAGCGATGCGTTGTGTGCCGGCAGGTGTGGCCTTGCTGTGCGCGGGGTGGAGGAGCAAATTTAGCTGCGCGAACCCCAGCAGCGCAAACACCAAACCGCAAACTACCAAAATGCCGCTTAGGTTGGCGGTAAACAGCAGCCCGGCGCCGCGCAAGATTGCCGGATCTTTGATGCCTACGCCGTAGCCCGCTGCACAAAGTGGTGGCACCAATGAAATGCCGATGCTGGTGCCGGCAGCCGTAGTTGCGATATCGGTGCTGCCGCGCAGCGTTGCATACGCTGCGGCCAACGCACAGGCCGCAGCAATGACGAGGTCGAGCAATGATGGCGCAGTACGTGCTGCAATTTCGCTTGTAACTTCGTGAAACGGTAAGGCGGCGGTAACCAGCGTCGCGATCAACACCACCGCTACCACGCTGGCAATGATCCGAGCGGCAGCACGGAGCACCAATACGGCCGAGCCGGTTGCCAAGCCCATCGCAAGTTCAACGATCGGCCGCATTAGTGGCGCGATTAGCATGGCGCCGATCACTACTGCCGTGCTGCTGAGCGCCAAGCCAAAAGTTGCCAACAATGAAGCAATAATCAATTGCAGCCAGTAGCCCGTGGTATCGCCGGGGGCAGGCGTGAGCATGTCAGTGAGCAACGCGCTGCGCTGGGTTGGCGCGCCACCGATCGATGTAAGCAGGTGGTCCTGAAATCGGTAAATTCGCGAAACGATGCTCATGCCTGCACCTTTCCAACGCCGAGGCGTCGCAACAGTGGCCCGAAACTTAAGCCTTGCACCAAGATTGAAAATGCGACGACACCGTAGGTCATCACGACAATTAGATTTCGGCCTGGCAATGCTGCTGGTAACGCTAGCGCCATGGCAATGGATAGCCCACCACGCAAACCACCCCATGTCAAAATGGTAACCGAATGCGGCGTGCGCCGCAGCGTCGGTATCGCTAGCACAATGCCCGCGACCGCACACCATCGCGCAAACAACACAAGGACAATCGCAAGCGTAGTCGCGCCAGCCATGGTCCATGAAACTGGCACCAATAACACGGCCAAGCCAATCATTAAAAACAGCACGGCATTGAGAATTTCGTCGAGCAACTTCCAAAACATGTCGACGTGGAGCTGCGTGTTGT
>JAGPDK010000224.1 GCA_018057605.1 Kofleriaceae bacterium
TCTCATACGAACGGCACAAGTTTTCCAGCTGCGACGCCGGCATGCGCTTAGCGTATGCGACCCAGAGCGCCTCTTTTTCAGCCGTCGCCACCCGCGTAATCGCTCGGGCTTGCGAATACGACATCGCGCCGAGGCGCAATTGCTCGTCGATCCGCGGCAGTTCCGCCAGCTTGCGTGCAACCCGCACCCGCTCACGTGCCGTGCGCAAGTCCCAGCCAATACGCCACGCCAACCAATGTGCACAAGACAACGCGGCGTGCACATGCTAGCCAGCGGCAATATCGAATTTCCGAATCGCTGTTAACAGCCGATGCATCGCAGCGTCGATATGCGCTGACATTTCGGCGATTTGTTCACCTAGCGCATCGACATCGATGGCCGCCTTCACCTTTGCACCATGTTGCATATAAACACTCTATCACCTGCTTTTTCGACGCTGTGAATGGCTCACTGTGCTGCGAAGTGTCATCGAGACAAAAGAAATTCACCAACACCGACTATCGGTGCATGCCGCGAACATGACGGCGTTGCACTGGCCTTTTGCACGCCGGTAGGCGGCTCGACGATTCTCGACCAAAAAATCACGTCAACACAAATCGGAAAAGCGTTCCTGTTTTTGCAAGAAAAATTAAAGTCCGAAACCCGGACGCACAAACGTGCACGCCACCGAGGCCAATCGGCCCATTCAAATCAATAACTATCGCCAATTCAAGTTCGGCATGCGCCCGCCGACGCGCCCGCCGATCGCAAACCGCGTGCAAAGCCCTCCGCCGCTATCAAATACCGCACCCACCCGCGACGCGACGGCGGCGCATCAGGCTACGCGCAAGCACCAACCTCCGCGGCCGCGCGGCCAGCCGCAGTGCGCTCGCGCAAGCTCCACCTCGCGCCCTCCGGAGCCGCTGTGAGCCGCCCGTTCTCCCGCCCGTTCACCCGCCCCTGCTGATCCCGGGCGGGTTGCGGCGATGCCCACGGCGTTGGTGCGCGGTCGGTAGGCCCGGTGTCCGTCGTCGGAGGTCCGTCGTCCGTGGTCCGAGTAAGCAACCAAAATTGCTGAGGGTTTTACGCCATTGCGCTTAAGTGACTGGCATTGGGCGGGTCCCTTGTTTGATCGACGCCCACATGGAGCGCACCAGCGAACGCTGGGGCGCGGGGCTGCCAGCAGCTTTGACCTTTTGTCAAAGCGATGCTGGCTAGTTGTCGGCTGCGGCGGCCGCCGCTGCAGCAGCTTGTTCGGCCAGCAGCCGAGCTTGCTGCTGCCCGGCGATGAACTTCATCACGTACGGAAAACCAACTTGGAACATGTTCAGTTTAGGCGCCAAACTTGCCGACAACCCAAACATGATGACGACGGCCCGTTCAACGTAGAACCATCCTTCGGGGTATGCGATTGATTTCATGAGGTCGCGCAGTTCTTCGCGTCGCATGTCGGGATCGGAAAACTGTTGCGCCATCTCCGGGCTGATTTTGCCGAAGTCGGTGATGTTCAAATTGAGCAGTTTTTCAAAATACTTTTTGGTAGTGCGTTCAAGTAATTCGCGATCGCCGCCAGGGGCGATAAAGCCCATGGTGCCAATGCCTTTAACTACCATCGTGTCGTTGCGGGTCATCATGCCCCCGATGATATCGAGCATGCCGTTGGCCAAATTGTCGGGCACTTCGGTTGCCGAGCCTAGATCTAATACTACGATTCGGACTTGGCCGTTTGGCCCGCGCTGCACGAAGAAGTTACCCGGGTGCGGGTCCGCATGGAAAAATTTGTCGACGAAGATTTGCTTGTAAAAGATCTGCGTGAGTTTGGTTGCGACGGCGTCGGGGGCAAGCCCGATTTTGTCGAGTGCATCTTTCTTGCTGATTTTGACACCGTCCATGAACGACATCGTCATCACCGTTTCACATGAGTACTCGGGGTGCACCACCGGGAACAGCACGTCGGCATCGCCGCTGAAATTGTTGGCCATCCGGGTAATGCAGCGGGCTTCGTTGGCTAAATCAGTCTCGCGCGACAACATGTCGGTCAGTTGTTCGTGGACGCGTTCGATTTGCTTAATCGGCACAAAATTGCGGTACACGGCGAGAGCCCAACCCAGCACGCGCAGATCGACCTTGATGATACTCGCGACATCGGGATACAGAATTTTTACGGCGAGCCGGTTGCCGGCGCCATCGCGGGCTTCATGGACTTGGCCGAGTGAAGCGGCGGCAATCGGCGATTCGGCGAACTCCGCGAACGCCGCTTTGGGGTCTTTGTGGAACGCTTTCTGAAATGATTTCGCAATTTTGCGGTACGGCAGGGCTGGTACTTCATCTTGCAGCCCTTCCAGTTCTTCGGTGTACTGCTTGGGTAAAAAAGAACCCATAATGGACAAGATCTGGCCGAGCTTAATGTAGACGCCGCGCAGCGAGACGAACGCGCGGTACATGCGGCGGGCGTTACGGCGGTGCACTTTGTCCCAATGGCTGGTGCTGGCGAATCGTTTTGGCCAAAGCTTGGCAAACGACACGGCCCATAGGTAACTGTTAAAAATGATCGCGAACACGAAGGTTGCGCGGAATAGTCGGTAGATGGCTCGCATATCGTTGCTGTGAACCACGCTGCCGTGGCCGGTAAAAATGGTAACATGTCGTTGTGGAAACCACGCAAGTCGCCAGTCCATTAGCGCACGCCGGCTTCGATCTAGCTGCCGAGTACTTCACCAAACTGCAACTCGCAATCTGCGCCGGCTTGGAAGCCGTCGACGGCCAGGGCACGTTTAAAGCCGATGCTTGGGACCGTCCAGGCGGCGGTGGCGGTGTCGCTCGTGTGCTCGAAGGTGGCCGGGTCTTTGAAAAAGCCGGGGTTAATTGGTCTTATGTCCATGGTGAGTTGCCAGCCGAGATGGCTGCGCACATGCCTGGCCAGGGCCGGCATTTCCGCGCTGCCGGCGTCTCGTTGGTCTTGCATCCGCGATCGCCGATGGTGCCGACCACCCACGCCAATTTTCGTTGTTTGCAGCAAGGCGACACCGTGTGGTTCGGTGGCGGCGCCGATTTGACTCCATACTATTTTTTTCGCCAGGACGCCGAGCATTTTCATCGCACATTGGCTACCGCCTGCGATGCCCATCGACCCATCGGCGATTACGACCGATTCAAAGCATGGTGTGATGATTATTTCTTTTTGCCGCATCGCAATGAAACGCGTGGCGTCGGCGGTATTTTCTTTGACTACCTCGGCGGCAAAGGTGAATTCGAATTTGCGCCGATGTTCGAATATATCAAAGCGATCTCGGCTCAGTTTCTGCCCGCGTATGTGCCGATCGTTGAGCGTTGCATCGACCTGCCATTTACCGAGGCGCAAAAGCGCTGGCAGCTGCAGCGTCGCGGCCGTTATGTGGAGTTCAATTTGATCTATGACCGAGGCACGATTTTTGGGCTCAAAACCAACGGCCGCATCGAGTCCATTTTGATGTCGTTGCCGCCCGAAGTGCGCTGGGATTACGATGTGCGGGCCCAGCCCGGTTCAGCGGAGCAAATGTTACTCGACCATCTCAAGGCCACCGATTGGCTGGGCCGCGCAGCCCGGTAACGAATCATGGAGAGGTCTAGTTGTTGGCGATGGCGGGAATGTGAGGTGCGATGATGGCAACAACGAAGAATAAGAACAGCACCAATAACACCATTCGAATCATCCATTTTTCCGCCATGACGCCTGGTAGCCTAGTGGATTCCGGTGCGTTACCTGGACGAATTGGCGGCGGTGATATGCCGCATGTTGATTTTCTTTAATTCCATTTTTTCGATATAATCCAAATGATTACAAATGGTTAGTGTGAAAACGTAACGTTGCGTCGAAGCCCTGCAGCAGTTGGCTGTCATAGCTAGATCGTACAATCCGCCGCATCGAAAGGACCACCGCTAGTAGGTTCGCCTTGACGGTACCCTACCTGTAGCGTAAGGAAATAGTATGGCTAAAAAGCAAACTCGTCGTAGCATCAGTGTCAGCCGTAACACCTACGAACGCCTTAAAGCGTTTTGCGAGACCAACAGCATCTCAATGAGCCAATTCGTTGAAACCCGAGTAGGCGACTACTTGGGCGACGGTGAGGCCCCCGCGGATCGTCCCGCGCCAACCCCTCGTCCGGTAAGTACTCCGCGCGAGCCATCACGCGAACTTGCACGACCAGCTGCAGCACCGGTTGCACCGGTACGCGCAGTCGAAGCGCGACCCGCGTCGACTGTGCCAATGACCTCCGCTGCGGCACGTTTCGCAATCGAGCCACCACCGCCCATCATCAAGCCAAAAGCCGATCAAGCTGCACCAAAGCCAGCTGAGAAGCGTCCCGATCAAATCTTCACGTTCTAGAACGGCTGATTGGTTAGCCTACGTAACGCCATCCTCTGCGGTGGCGTTATGTGTTTTTGGTGTTTTTGGTGTTTTTGGTGTTTTTGGTGTTTTTGGTGTTTTTGGTGTTTTGGGTGTTTTTGGTGTTTTTGGCATTTGTGGCGAGCCTGGTTGACCCGGCCGCAGAGGGTTGTAGCTTTGACAGGGCGCGGCGCTGGGGATGAGCCAGCTATGCGCCGTGCATGAGGGCGCCGCATGCGTGAGCCGTGCGCGCAGGGCCGCAAGTTGCCACGCCAAAGCTACTTCTTAATGAGCGCGGTGTAGTCCTGTACGAGCTTGGTCGATTTCCCAGCGCTGACCTGAACCGACAGAACTTTTTTAATTCCGTTGGGTTTGTTGAGGAGCGTAATGGTGTGCGGCCCGGCGGTCATGGTTAGGTTGCGCTGCGGCGTCATCAGCCCGGTGGCCTTGCCATCGATCACGATTTCGCACGGGGGCTTCGACGAAATCATGACAATGCCTGAGCCGGAGCTACCTGCTGGACCGCCGGCCCCCGCAATTTCGTTGGCAACCATCGTTCGACCTGTTGCCGCAGGCTGCGCCGCGTCATCGCTCTTGGTGATGCTGACTGCGGCAGGCTTGGTAGGCGGCACGGTTACCGCGGCAACTGCGGTGCTGCCCGCCGTGCGGTGGCTCGACCTAATCGCAGGCAAGACCGTTTTGACCGTGTGTTTTTTTTGCGGATCTAGCTTGGCGATTTTCGTCGCGCGACCGTCGAGGGAAAATATGATTTCATACTTGTAGGACGAATCAAGTGCGGCGTTAATTGGCGTAGTGCCGATGAGCGACGTGCGGCCGCGATCAATAAGCGTGACGGTTGCGCCTGCCGGGGATGATTCGAAGAGAATATTCACGAGCGACGCACTAGCTGCGGTTGCAGGTACACTTGGCAGCGCGGTTCCGGCGACGGTTGGCAGTGGGCCTGGCGTGGCTGGACCTAGTGTGGCTGGCAGTGCCTCTGGCGCTAGCGCGCTGGCTGCAACCGCCGCGGGCGCAGCGGCAGGCAGGCTGTCTGCAACTGGCGTTGCGGTGTCGGTCGGCGGCACGGTCGGTGGCACGGTCGGCGGCACGGTCGGTGGCGCAGCTTTTTCCAAGCCAACGGCTTGTATCGTCGATGCCTCGATCGGGTTGGGCGCGGTCGCTGCGGCTGGTTGCGGCGCAGGTTGATCGTTCAAGTACAGATACCCGCCGGCAAATAATCCAACCACCGCAAGCCCGGCTGCAACCGGCAATATGGTGACGATTTTCTTGGGTTTGGGTACCGAGGCAGTGAATTTCTGCGCTGTGATATCTGCCCGGGTTGGGATTGCCTCATCAACGGCGGCGGTGGTTGGGTCTGCGATCGGGCCGAAGTCAGTTGGCCAGCTCAACGCAACGGTGTCCGGCAGCACTGGCATTGACGACGTCGCTCGCGGCCCAGGCCATGGTGGCATCTCGATCACCGGTGCTGATGCCGCGCGGGGCGGATATGCCATCGAGGCCATCACTGCCGAATCTTCGCGCATCGCGGTGCCGGGCGGCCGTGGCCGGTTCATTTCCGGTAAAAACGGCGAGGTGTCGCTGCTAACGAAGTCACTATCGGTATCATCAAGTGTTAACGGCGCTGCGCTGTTAGGCGTCCAAACCGCGTCGACATGCACCATGTCGGCACCTGCGCGTGAGCTTTCGCTTGCCAAGCGATCGATTTCAGTTTGCGCCATCACCGCCGTTGGCACGGATGCGTGAGGCGCGCCGTCGAACGCTATCTCGTCATCGTCGAACACAACGGCATCGACATCAACGTCGTCATCGAGCTCAAGAATCAGGTCAAGTTGATCAATGGGCTCGGTTGATGGGCCATCGTGCGGCATGCTTGGCCAGGCGATCCGCACAAACGGCGGTGGCGCCACTGCGGGAATCGCAAGGATGGCAGGCCCCTTGGGCCGATCGGGCACGGCGATTTGCGCCGTAGGCCGCGGCGGCGGTAACGCAGTGGAGCGGCGCGGCGGAATTAGATTGGATGCGGTGCCATTTGGTGCACGGTTCCGAGGTAGCGGTGCGCCCGTGGCACTGGAGGGTGCCATCGAAGCGTTGTTCGACGCTCGCGGCGCAAGGCGCGCGGCAGCGGCGGACCGTTCGCGTGCGTCGAAGTGCAACTCCTCGGACGATGAGGGGCGTACAGGAGGTTGATTCACCAGCGCAATCAAATCGTTTACGGCGGTCGACTCGGTCTTGGCCACAGTGCACTCCTGCGAGGTTGAAACCGCGGCACCATGCGACGGCGGCGATGCCGAGTAAAGTGAAATCGCATTGCACAGCGTCACAATTCCAACCACTGCTGGGGAGTTCCCTCCTCATACCTGCAGATCTCAAGAAGACAGGTTTTTCACTTGACCAAGAATGACCCTATACCTAGTGTATGGTCACGGTGGAGCTCAATAGTTTTGGAAAACTACGTGAGCTAGCTAACCAATTGGGTGGGCTAGGTGGGCCGAGCGAAGTTGGCAGGTTGGCCAATACCAAACTATCCAAATCCACCGCTGCAGCCGCCCATCGGCGGATTGTCACCGCCGCCGCAGCGTTAGGCCCGGTCGCGGTCCCGATGCTGGTACGGCGGTTTGTCCAAGACTGCGCCGCGCGCACGCTATGCCAGGCCGCGCTGGTAGCGATCGCCGAGATTGCGGCGGCGGAGCACGGCAAAGTTGTGGCAGAGCTGCGTAAGTCGTTGTTCTCACTCGTGAGTGACGATGCGCGGGTCGCGATTCTGGCGTTGCTCCATCAGCTCGGCAGCCCCGAGCCGGGCGCACAGTTTGTAGATCCGGCCCAAGTGCAACGCGATGCCGCGCGGGCCTTGGCCAAACAGCTCAACAGTCCGGCTGACATTGCGCGCGCGGCGGCGCTGATGATTACGCAACTTCCAGTGGTTGAATTGTTGGCCATGGTCGAACTAGTGGTGGCCGACGCTCCTACTTGTGGTGCCTGGCTAACCGATGAGCTGTTGGCGCGGCTCGATCTAGATGCCGCGATTCGTGCCGAACTGCGACGCATTGCGGCTGGCGTGCGGGTGGCAGCGCCTGTGATGCCGCAACATGCCGGCGAACCAGCGTTGGCAACGCTCGCGCATCCATCGGGCGCAGTGGTGGTTGTCGTTGAAGCTGCCCCTCTCGCACCCGTGGAGTTGCGTCGCGCCATTGCATTTTTGGTCGATGCTACGGGCGTGCTGGTTGATGCAACGTATCAAGAACCGGCGTCGCGCTGCGCAACTTCAGAGTGGATGCGTGGGCTGGTTACGGATGGTTATACCGAAACCCAGCTGGAGCGAATTGCGGCCCGCAGTGTGGTCGCGGCTGCTGCGCGTCGCGCGGTTGCCGACAACGGTGAGTTGCCGGCTGCGTATTACCTGGGGCGCGACTTGCTGCAACTTGGCAACGCGCACCTTGGTATGCGGGCCGGTCAAGAGATCGATTCAACCTGGTCCGTAGCGGCTGGGTATGGTGTCGATTTATTGGCGGCCGGCGAAGTGACCAGTGCTTTTGCGTTATTGGCGCAGTGTGTGGCGCGCGACGCCGTGCAAGCCGCTGCCAATGCCGACGTCGCGGGTGCGTATGGCATGGCTTGTCTAGCGCTCGAAAAATTTGCGGAGGCGGTGCATTGGCTGGCGGTTGCGACTGCCGCCGATCCAAGCCACGCCGATCACGCGTGGAACTGGGCTTGCGCAGCGGAACGCAATCACGATGATGTCACGCTGGTCCGCGCATTGACCCAGTATTGTTTGCGCGCCGAGCGTGGCCACATCACGTCAAGTGTTGCGGCCCGGCTGGAGGTCGCACGCGTGCTGCTCGTATCAGTCCAATCGGCCGCGCCGCCACTTGATAAGGCAAATGTTGAGGTCGCCGCCGTTGAAGCTGTGGCCGTGATCGCCGCGCGGCCCCGGCGCACCAAGCGCAATGCGAAACCTGCGCCTCCGACCTCGTGAACAGCGCTAACCAGCATCGCTTTGACTAAGCGTCAAAGCTGCTGGCGGCCCCTCGCCCCAGCGTTCGCTGGTGCGCTCCATGTGGGCCTCGATCAAACAAGGGACGTTTCCGTCCCTTCTGCGCCACATTCAACTGGCAAGTCGCCGGCATTCAACCCACCGCGCGTGTATGAGCGCGCTTTTTTTGGATCATTCAGTGGCCGTTTGTGTTTAGCGCCGCCGTGATCAAGGCCAGGGTAGCGCGGTTACTTCTTACTCGATAGTTCGAACTTGATGGTGGCGCGGGTCACGCCGGGCGTTCCGCGCGCCGGCAAGTGCCAGGTTCGGCCGTGTTCGGCGATGCACGCTGCAACCGCTGGTAAATCTGCAACGCCGCCAGCAGGATTGGTAGTGGCGCCGGTAGCGACACCCTTCATGTCAAATTCGAGGACCAAGGTTACGCCACCGCCGGCGCCAGGCGAGCCGGCCAGCACGCCTTCGTAGCAGGTCTTCACTTCGAACTGATGTAATTGCACGGTGTCGATCACCACGCTCTTGTCGTGGATACCTTTGCCTGGTGCTTTGCCCGAGGTGATGT
>JAGPDK010000667.1 GCA_018057605.1 Kofleriaceae bacterium
GATCGCTATGGTCGGCATAACCACCCCGGCCTGCGTCGACGACGGCACTGGCATCGAAGATGGGTTTGAAGAAGATTTTGCCGATGCAGAGGGCAAAGCCGACGGCTATAGCTTGAGTGAAGCGCAAGCCACCGCGGTGATGGCTGCGGCCGACACGCTGGCAGTTGAGCAATTAAAAAGTGAAGTTGGGTTGAGCACCCGCGCTGCGAAATACATTGCGAACTACGTTGCTGGCGCTGATAAAAATCGCGGCACCGCCGACGACCAACAGTTTGATTCGCTCGAAGAACTTGATGGGGTTGCCTATGTTGGGCCGCAAGCACTGGCTGCGTTAGTGGAGTACGCCAAGACCGCTGGTTTGGTGCGTAGCGATTTTCTTGGCCGCCACGATGTATCGGTACTGTACCCGCTGACCAAAGCGAATGAACGGTTGATCAAAGCGTCCGACGCCGCGCAAGGCGGGGCCTTGTTGCCCAAGAGCGCGTTCGACAAAATTGGTCGTTCGCTGGTAAATACCGTCGAGGATGACGCCGAATACGATGCGTTGCGTGCGTTTGCTGTGCGCTTTGACCCATGTTTTCAAACCGCGCTCGCCAGCAAATGCCAACCGCAAATTCGCATCGTATTCCAAACTTTCAATTCGGCCGACGCTCTCGTCAATGATGGTTCGGTGCATGCCTTGTACAACCTCACGGATGCGGAATTTGCTGATGTCACCGCGCAGCTCCGCACCATTGCACCGTCGGCCCATAAAAAATACCGTCCGCTCGGCGTGAGTCCCGCACTGGCGGCGCAAGGTGCCGATGGTGAGTATGGCCAGAAACTCAAAGCGGTGGTGTTGGCACACGCTGGCGCTACCAACCTGGCGCGGATGACGTTCATGACCCGCGAAAACGCTCGGCAAGGGCTGTGGGTTTTCGGTGGCTTTCACATCAAAGCACAAGCGACCACGGGCTTTCCGAGCCCTGGCCCGATTTCGATTTTTGGTTCGACGCTGACCGAGCAAACTGTCAGCAATCGCGGGTTTGGTTCGTTCGCCTGGACGCTGACGCCAGAGTTTGCCGACGCAGATGGACGCAAAGGTACGGATGCCGCGATGCTTGCGACACTGCCGGCAAAAGACAAAGCCAAACTCTACGCTTGGACCCAACGCCAATTGTCGCCCAAGGCCAACGTCCCGGACACCACTGACTGTGGCTCGTGTCACATGGCAGGTCATCCAGCGCAAGTGTTAGAAAAAGCCGACAGCAAATTGAAAGGGCTCGATCGCGGCCCGCGGGTGATTGGTGCGAGCGACACTGGAGGCGACAACCTGCGCGCTTTTGGTTACTTCTTCAAAGACGCCGTGGTGTCGATTCGCGCTGCCAATGAAACTGCTGCGGTGGTTCGCGCGATGAATCATTGATTGACAGGGCCCTTGCCCGGGCCCTCTTTTCGACGACAAGTCGCCGAAATTCGGCCTACCGCGCGTTGCTCGCGCGGGTTAAAGACAAAAAACGTGCCCGGTGTGCCCGGTCGCGCAGGCGACTACCAGGCTTGCCTTGTTATTGCGGCGGCCGTGCATCGTCGGCGAGCAATTGCTGCAACTCGGCCCACAATGAGTCGCACAACCCAGTACGGTAGGCCGCTTGGTGAAACGTTGGGTGTTCGCTGCGATAGACATCCCATTGTCCGCGCCGCGCACCGGCGACACAGGCCCGCACGTTGGCTAGGCGATCGGCGGCTTTCACAATGAGGGCCAGCTCGGTTGGGCCGGTCACACTCGCCATTTTGGCATAGGTTTTGGCTTTGCGCTCTTTGCGAGTAGCGCCCGGCTCGTCGGTGAGCAAGCCCACACACGTCGCGATGAACGCGTCGAATTGTGCTTCGATTGTCGCCAAGGTTGCCGAGGTATCTTCGACGGCATCGTGCAAGTAGGCGACGGTTATCGCTTGCGCCCCGAAGGGTGCGGCCAAGGTTGCGACCGCATCAAGGTGTTTGGAATATGGATCGTCGCCATATTTTTGGTCACCGTGAACCGCGATCGCAAATAACCGGGCCGCGTTGTGCATGACTAGAGTGTCGCACCAACGCGGCGGCGTGTCATTCCTTTGTCGTCGCGCGGTCCGGTCGGACCACCAGCACGGAACAGTCGGCGTGATTGACGACTTTCGCAGCGTTGGTGCCAAGAATGCGGTCGAGCATTGAGTAGCCATGGGAGCCAATCACGATGCAATCGGCGCCCACAGTTTTGGCTTTGCGACAAATGCCGTCCCAAGGCGTCGCCAGTTCAACTGCACTGCCGGCAACCATGTCAGGCGGCAACGTGGCGACAATGCGCGCCATGTCAGCGGTGGCATCTTGATACATGGCTTGCTCAAGCGAAACCCAGTTGGTGCGCAGCTCGTCAGAAATTTCGGGTGGCGTACGCACCACGCGCAACAATACAAGTTTTGCATTGAACGCGCGGGCAAGATTAACTGCGGTTTCCAAAACATGCGGGGCGCGTTTTGAACCATCGAGTGCAACCAAAAAAAGTTTCATACCGGGCTCCTAGAGTGGCGAAGGGGAGGCGTGCCAGCGAGCCCCCAAAGGTAGAGGT
>JAGPDK010000225.1 GCA_018057605.1 Kofleriaceae bacterium
ACTTCATTGTTTTTCCGGGTCGGCTACCGCTACTAGAACCTCGCATCCGAAGTTCGATCATGGTTTTCCCCGGCCCCTTCGGGTGAGGCCGGGGGAAAACCTGAGCGCGATCCGCCTTGATGCTCGGTCCTTGTTTCATTGTTGTTTTCGTACCGCCAATCATTGCGGAACTCTGAACGAACGTAGGATTTGCGGTACTAGGTAGCGGCATCGAAGCTACGATCCACCGCGTCAGGCTGCCTTGAAGTTGCGCTGCTGGTCCTCATGGGCGCGAGGCATCTGCGGTCCGGTTGTCACGCCGCTTTGCCGGCCACGCGCCTGGTATTTTCCCTGCGCACTTATTCGAACTTCATCGTGCGGTAGCCAAATAAACGCACGCGTTTGGCGTATAGGTCGAGCAGGAACAACCCAGCGACGATCAGCAGTACGTAGGGCCATAAATCTTGGCTATATGAAATTTGATCTTTACCCGGATCCCAGAGTTGTTGCGGCGTTGCTTGGTTGTGGCCGCCGGTAACCGTGGCAACATGCATCAACGGCTCCGGCGTCGCGGTGCTGCGCAGATATTCAAGCGGATAGGACAGGGCAACCGAACCCATCGATTCAGCGACAGTCTTGCCTTCCCGTTTGTGCACCGCTTTGAGCAAGAACGAGCCGTAGCGATTGAGTTTGAATTCAGCGGCGTAGCGTCCAGCTGCGGTTTGTTGCATCGGGATTGTGTCCACGACCTTGTTGGTTGCTGGGTCAATGACCTCCAGGTCGGTATCAAGCTCATTAACAAACTTGTCTGCGCTATCGATCGCGTCGACGCTGACCTGGGCGCGGCCGTCGACGACACGGCTGGTCATGTCGTAGCTGTTGTACACTTGGCGCCGCATCGAACTGCGGACTACTTGGGCCCAGAATTTCGGATACCCTGACCAGCGAATCCAATCGACGCTCCAACGGTTTTTTACGTCGCTGGTCCATGCCAAGGCGAAGCCCGCGCCCCGGCGCCAACGGGCCAGAATTGGTTCGCCCAAATCTGAAATCAAAATGACTTCGGCTGTTGGCTTAGGTTTGGTGCTCACGTACCCGTGCAGCGCAGGTGCGGCCTCGACACCTGTGCCATCAATCGCTTCAACTCGCTTGGCAATACGGACTTTGATCAAGTCTTCGACCAGCTGCGCCTTTTGCGCTTCCATGGTTTCTTTCATGAAGATCTTGGGCAGCGCGCCAATGTCTTCCACCATGTACAACCGGCCATCGCCGGCGTCGGAAATGCTTTGCAGCAGGCGCCGATCCGCGCCGGCAACACCTACACAGGATACGGTGATGCGTGAGCTACGCATGTCTTGTACGATGTCAATCATGCCGTCCGACGGTGCTTCGCCATCGGATAACACGATTACATGTTTTACTTTGGCGTTGATGCCCTGCAGGATTTCGTGGGCTTGTTTGAGGCCGGGGCGAATATCGGTGCCGCCCCCGGATTGCAAGCGCGAGATTTCAGCCGAAATTCTCATCCGATTCGCCGCACGTTGCGGTCGCACTAAAATGGACGCGTCACTGTCAAAGGCAACGACGCCAAGCATATCGTTAGGGGAAAGCACTTCAGCGGTAACACGGGCCGACTCTTTCGCGGCTTCAAGTTTTGGACCTTGCATGGACCCTGAGCGGTCGATGACCAGCACCAACGCAATGTCGGGTTGTTCGCGCGTCTTCTCGGAGTCGAACCGCACGGGCATCATTTGCTCAAGCCGGGTGCCTTGATAGCCACCTGAGCCGAACGAGTCTTCGCCGCCCGCGACAATCAAGCCTCCGCCGAATTGCGAAACATACGAATCCAACGCTTGCATTTGGCCAGCACCAATCAAGTGGGCCGGCACGTCGGAAAAGACCACCAGATCGTATTTTTCGAGATCTTTGGCCGCGCCCGAAAGTCCGCTTGGCGGTCGGATTTCGACGTCGATGTTTTCATGTTGCAGGGCGCGCTGGAAATAACTCGCGGAGCTTGGATCGCGCAGCACGCCGCCTTCAACATAAAGAATGTTGGGTCGGCCTTTGACCGGCGCGGTCATGATGGCGGTGTTGTTGTTAGCTTGCGTGTCATGCGCAAATTTGCTGAGCCGCAATCGATAGGTGGTGGCGCCCGCTCGCTTCGCGTCGCTCTTGAACTTCACGAAGTTTTTGCCTTCGGTCAAGTCAACGGTTTTGCTTGGCTCCAACGGATTTGGAAACTCGTCTTGCTGCAAGGCGAGGGTTACCGCTTGCGCTTCCGTCGACCAAACTTCGGCGGTTACCTCGAATGGTTGCCCGACTTTAATGTCATCTGGTACGACCACGCCAATGACTCGGACTTCGCTGGTTCTGTCGGCGGTAAAGGTGCGCCATGACACCGCCACCCCGAGTTGGTTGGCGCGCGAGGCCTCGGTCGCAATATCACCGTTGGTTTCAGCCCCATCGCTAACGATCACGATGCGCGGCAGGTAGCCGTCGGGAAATATCCCGTAGGCCAGCTGCGCCGCCGCGACGATGTCGGAGCCTGCGCCTGCGCCGGGGTGACGCGCCACCGCGGCAGCCAGCGATTGGCCCGCTTGGGGCCGAACTACCTTGGGCTTTTCGGCGAAGGTAATCGCAAACACTCGGCCGGTGCCGCTAGCAGCCTGCAGCTGCTCTACATAGGTGCGCGCGGCGTCGAGCTGTTTGTCGGAGATCGAATCCGAAACATCGACCAAGACGATGGTCGCGATCTTGTTGTCTTGCGTAGTCCATGACGGTCGGGCCAACGCTGCAGCTAAACCTGCAACCACCAGGGCGCGCAAAAATGCCTGCAGCAGTTGCTGGCTCAACGATAAATCGGTTAGCGAAATCACCCGTAGCAAGAAGAACACCGGCCCGATCGCGACGAGATGAAACCAGGTCGGATCGAGAAACGTGATGGGGCGCGTGCCAAGTTCCATGGTGATGGATGTGCGCCCAGCGAGCCAAGCCGAGACGCCGAACCAAATGCCTAGACAGGCGATGGCGCAAACGCCAAGTTGCAGCAGCATGCGCAAAGAAAACAAAGCCGCCAAACGTTTCATGTCATTACACCGTGATCCGACGATGATAGGTAATCCACTCCACGGCCATCAATAAACCGGCAAACATGATGAAGTAGATCCAAAGTTTCTGACTACGAGTTGCCGCGAAGGCCTCGGGCGCCTGAAGCGTTTGCTGGCCGAGCTTGAGTTCGGCTGACGGCGCGATGTCGGATTCGGAAGCGCTGGCCAAGTTGGCAGCCAACGCTAGCACCGGCGCCGGTGCTGCCGCAGCAGTTGCTGCGACGCCATTGGGATCACGCAACATGAGTTGGTAAAATCCAACGTGGGGTGCGTAGAACGACGCCAGCCCGTCCATGACCGGGGCCACCAGTGCGGTGCCATCCGGGGCTGTGATCTCGACGGCGTTGAGCCCAATCGCGCCGTCGAGCGCGACGCGTTGGATGCGGCCGGTCACGTAGGTGGTCAATAAATCGGCGTCGTCGCCGGCAAACCAATCGAGCGCGTTCACCAACAACAGCGGAAAGGCAACACGCAGCACTAGATCGGTCGCGGCATCGCGCCCTGGTGCCGGTAGCGAAAATCCGAACAACAACATCTTTTGGCCCGCTGAACGTTTCGCCACCACGATCGGATCACGCACTGCGGTAGCCAAGGCAATTTCGCCACGGCTAGGGTCGGGCGCAAATACCGCACTGCTATCAAAGTTTACGTCGGACATCGTGACCCACCGCATCACCGGATGGTTTTCGTCGGTATCGGTAATGTGTGGCCGCAGTACCTGGCGCGCCACCGTGACCGGCGAGTGAGCGCCGGTGGGGTGAAAAAACATCAACGCGGTGGGTGGCGGCGGCAAAACGTCAGGGGTTACGTCATCGAAGATCACCGTGGCGTAGTCGGCCGCGACGTTCGGGTTGGCGGCGTATTCGGCTGGCGATACTTTGTCGGTGACGATGTTGTCATAGACTAAAATTGCGCCTTCAAGATACAAGTTGTCGGCGGTGACGAGCAGCACTTTTTGCTGCTTACGCGCCGGTAGCAACGCAAACGCTTCGTCGTCGAGGGGGAAGGGGTCGGCTGCTGCTCCTTCGCCAACGTTGATCACGGCGCGCAAGCGGTTGCCTTCGCCGCCGGGAAGTTCGCGATACACTTCACGTAGCTTTTGGCCTGGTGCCAAGGATAGTTCGCGCACCTCCACAGGCGTCGTGTCGTTTAACAGCGTTAGTCGGCGCTTGACTGGCGCGCTGCCGAAGTTTTGCACTTCGATGAAGACTTCATAAGCAGCTTTGTTGGCGACATAGCGGCGCACGTTAAATGCGATGATGCCGACGTTATCACTGCGATGGCCAACTGGCAGGTAACGCACGTCGATGCCACTGAGATCTAGGGTTGCCAGGCTCTTGGTCACGGTTGCGTTGGCGGCGGCCCCCGACCCAGATGCCGACCCCGACCCAGCGGCGGCATCCGGCGCGGCTGCGGCTTGGATTGGCCCAAAGGTGATTCGCTCAAGCTGCGTTACTGGAAATGCGCCATCCGAAATAACCACGATCAGCGGATTGGGCCGGCCCGCCAAGGCGTCAGCGGCAGCAGCCAAGGCTCGAGGCAAGTCGGCAGGGGTATCCGACGGGGTTAGTTTTGCAACAACATTGCGTAGCATGGGTGCATCGCTGGAAAAACGTGACAACGGGGTGGCTTGGCCATCGACGCGTAATATCATCGCGACATCGCCGCCGCCCATCGAATCGATCAGGGCTTGAGCTTTGGCTTTCGCGGTATCGAAACGGGTCACCGACGTGCTGGTCGTCGGTGCCGCCGCATCGGTCGTTGCATCGACGCTGCTGCCATCGGTCGCGCGCATGGAAGCCGAAGCGTCAATGAGCACCACCACATTGCGTGCGCTGCGATTTACGCCGCCCAGCGTAGGGTCGAGCACCGCAAAAAACAGCAACCCGAGAATCAACAGCATCAGCAGCAGCGAGATCAGCCGTTTGAGTTGTTTCCACAGCGCATTCGAATCCTTTTGATCGAGCACGCGTTCCCATAGTTTTGCGAATGGCACTTCGAAGCGGCGCCGTCGCATTTTGATAACGTAGGCCAACAAGGCTAATGCCGCCGCGCCCAATGCGGCATAGGTCCATGTGGTCATCGCGATCGGGCCAAGGAAATTCATCGCAGGAAGCCTCCACTGCGGAAAATCTTGAGCACAAGTTCATCAAACGGAATGGCGGTTTGCGTACGAAAAAACGGCATCGAACGTTTGGTGCAGAATGCTTCAAGCTCACCGCAATAGCGTTCGTGCTCCCGCATATAGGCGTCGAGAATAGATTTTGAAATCGTAACTTCTTTGGTCTCGCCGGTTTCGCAGTCGACTAGGGTCAGGTCGCCATGCAATGTCGGTGCGGCTTCGCGCTGGTCGTACACTTGCAACACGAATGGCTCAAATTTGTTGTAGCGCAACGTGTTGATGCCCGCTTCGAAGCCAGCAGGGTCGTAGAAGTCCGAGATGACGACGGCCAGGCCTCGCCGTTTGTTTTGGGTAACAAACTGTTTCATACAATCGGCGAGGGCAGTTTGTCCGCCAATCGGACAGTTGCGCAGGAAGTCGAAGACACCAAAAATGCGATTCTTGCCACGCGACGCTGGCAGGCGATCCATGAGTTTGCTGGCGAAGGGAATAATGGAAACTCGGTCAAGATTGGCAAGCCCGACATAGGTGAGCGCCGCTGCAACTTGCATGGCGTAGTGCAATTTGGGTGGCGTGCCAATCGCCATCGAGTCGGAAACATCGATCAAGATGTAGATGTGAAGGTCTTCTTCTTCCTCGAATAAGCGCAGTAACAATTTGTCGAGGCGGCCGTAAAGGTTCCAGTCGATGTAGCGAAAGTCATCACCGCGGGCGTAAGTCCGGTGGTCGGCGAACTCAATGCCTGAGCCGATTTTGCGGGTGCGCCGCTCAGCGCGCAGGGTGCCAGCAAAAACTTTGCGCGATACCAGGTGTAGGTGTTCAAGAGTCTTGAGGAAACGATCGTCGAACAAGGTCGAGCGATCGGCCACGCGTGGATCGCGCGCGGTCGGCCCGGCGGTTTTATCAGCACCGGCAGCTTTGCCATCAATGGTCGGCCGCCCTGGGTTGGCACTGGCCTGAGATCCCGCTTGAGAATTGTTAGCCACCGGCGGCGGTCTTTCTAGCTTTCACGGGTGGCTTTGAGGATTTCACCGATGATGGTATCGGCTTTTACGCCTTCGGCCTCGCCTTCAAAATTCAAGATCAAACGATGGCGCAGCGCCGGCACGGCGACATGCCGAATGTCGTCGATCGCTACCGCGTAGCGGCCTTCGAGCAACGCGCGAATTTTCGAGGCCAGAATCACGGCCTGCAAGCCGCGCGGCGAAGCGCCGTAGCGCAAATATTTTTTAGAGTTGGGCGTGGCTTCGGCGTTTTCCGGGTGGGTCGCCAATAACACGCGCACGGCATAGTCTTGAATTTGCCGTGACAAGGGCACTTTGCGGACCAGCTCGCGCATTTCTAAGATGCGTGATTTATGGATGACACTCTTGGGCGCTGGCGGTTTATCGCCGGTGGTGCGGTCCAAAATGGTGTGCAGGGAATCGCGGTCGGGAAAGTCAACGACCAGCTTAAAAAAGAAGCGGTCGAGTTGGGCTTCTGGCAGGGGATAGGTGCCTTCCATCTCCAACGGGTTCTGCGTGGCCAGCACGAAGAACGGACTTTCGAGCCGATGCGTGGTTTTCGCTACCGTCACCGAACCTTCGCTCATGGCTTCAAGCAAGGCCGATTGGGTCTTAGGCGTGGCGCGATTGATTTCGTCCGCCAACACGATGTTGGCAAAAATCGGCCCGCGTTGAAACTCGTAACGTTTGGCCCCGTTGTCCTCGACGATGACGTTGGTGCCAACGATGTCGGCAGGCATCAAGTCAGGCGTAAATTGAATGCGCGAAAATTGCGCATCGATACAATCCGCCAGCGTGCGTACCAACATGGTTTTGCCCAAGCCAGGTACGCCCTCGAGCAACGCGTGGCCGCCGCCTAGCAGGCACGTCAGCACGCCTTCGACGATTGCATCTTGGCCGACAATCATCGTGCCAATTTCTTGGCGCAGCTTGCGCAAATCGGCGGTAAACGTGGCAACGGTGGCTTCGATCGCTTGGCTCATGCTAGTTGGCTCCAGGTGCAGGGGCAGGTGTTGCCGGCGCTTGCTCGACGCGGCCGCTCGGGTGAATCTGCGTGAAGTAGCGCTTTACATAGTACTTGTAACTTGATGGCACTTTCTCGGTGCGCATGACTTCTTCGACGATGCGTTTGTAGTTGGCATACACATCTTGGTAGCCGCGGCTAGCAAAGCCTTTTTGCGCTGCGGCCAGAATGGTTTCGCGCCGCGATGGCCCTTTGCCGCTCACGCCTTGCAAGTCTTGATCTTTGGTGTCGCCAGATTTGCCGGTTGCGTCGCCGGTAAGATTGTCATCGTGGCCAACGCCATAGCCGTCGCCGCCCGGCTGATCACCGGGCCCGCCTTGGCCCGGCTTGCCTTGGCCTTGTTTGCCTTGGCCTTGCGCCTGACCTTGGCCCGGTTTGCCTTGCCCTGGTTTCCACGCTTGGCCGGAACCTTTTTGGCCTTGCGCGCGCTTTGCGAAGTCTTGTTGCTTGCCTTGTTTGTTGAACGGGTCTTTGGGGCCTTTGTTGCCTTTTTGCTTGGCCCGGCGCATCGCTTCTTTGAGGTCTTCCATTTGCGATGCGACCTTCTTCTGGCTTGCTTGTTTGCGTTGTTCTTGATCAACGCGCCCGGTTTCGCGCGCGGCGTCTTTCATATTGCGCGAAGCTTGTTGCTGTTGTTCTTTTTGCTCCTGCTCGGACTGGTTGGGCTTTTTCTCAAGCTGCTCAGCAGTTTTGCCCATATCGCGATGCAGCCGTTTGAGCGCGCTTTGCTGCTCTGAATCTTGCTTTTCCTGCTGCTCTTTTTGCAGCTTTTTGAGCTCGTCCTTTTTCTTTTCCAACCGGCGGTCAGTCTCGGCTTGTTGCTCTGGAGTTTTGGCCTTGGCGCGATCTTTTTCCAGCTTGCGAATTTCATCCTGCATTTTTTCTTGTTGCTGTTGTTGCTGCTTCTGGTCCTGCTGCTGTTTTTGCGCCTGTTTTTGTTCGAACTGCTTCGCTACATCCTTGAGTTGTTCGGCCAGTTTTTGCTGTTGCGCTGGGGTGAGCTCTTGCTTTTCCATTTTGTCGGCGAGCTTTTCGAGTTCTTGCTTTGCCTTTTCAAGATCGTTTTTCGCAAGCGCTTCACCAAGCGCTTGGGTGATTTCGCTTTTTTGCAATTGTTTGCCGGTTTCGGCTAATTGCTTGTTGATATCCTCGGGGTTGGCTTCGGGCGCCGCTTGCAATTGCTCTTGGGCCTTTTGCAGTTGTTCAAGCATCTGCGCTTTCGTCAACTCGCCGCGCTCAGCCATTTCGAGCATCTTTTCAACTTTGACAACGAAGTCGTCTAACTCTTTGACGTGGTCCTTGTTGGCGGTGGCGCGTAAGTCGGCGAGCACCGATTTGATATATTCTTTGTCCATAGGATCAAGCGCAACCGCTTCGGCAGCGTGAAACCGTTGGTCTTTGGGATCAACGATCACCAAAGGCAGCGATGCAATTTTGGTTTGATTACGAAACAGTGTAATGGCGCTGTCGCCAAGTTGCGCCGTTGCTGGAATTTGCACGGTGATCTCAGTGTCGCCCCAACGCCGAATAATGCCGAGTTGCTGTGCGCCTTCGATGCCAACAACTACGGCGGATGGTTGACCTACGAGCACCCGATCTGGCAGCTCGAGCGGTTCGGGCGGGCGACCGGGATTCTGCGCGTATTCTCGGGGCTGCTGTTCAACGTCGACGTGA
>JAGPDK010000668.1 GCA_018057605.1 Kofleriaceae bacterium
TGTTATGGACGATCCGCGCAATGACTTCTTTGCCAGTCCCGGTTTCACCAAGCACCGCCACCGGTGCATCGCTGGCTGCAAAACGCGCTGCTCGCTTGAGCATGTCCTGCATTGCCGCACTGCGCACAATCAACTGCGTGGTGCCCTGCAGCCGAGGCACGATGGGCACCAAGCCGCAGACATCACACGCTGGGACATCATGTTCCATGGGTTACATATTGGAACACTGCATGGCAAAGTGCCAGTCATACCTACGCTTTAACCGGCGTGGCGGCGGTTTTACGGCGTTTGTTCATTGGCATAGCGCATGCTTGGTGTCCGAGCATGACCCCACTTAACGTCGACCAAAGCATCGCCAATGTCGTTCTTGATCACTCCGAATGCGCCGCGGTTTTTCAACGCCACCGTATCGATTTTTGCTGTCGCGGTGGCCTGACCATCGCTGTGGCGGCGCAAGAAAAAGGCGTGGAGGTGGCTACGTTGTTGCGCGAACTCGAAGCCGAAATCGCCGCGCGCCACGGCGCCGAGCGCAGCATGGACCCACGCGAGCTATCGACACCGCGCTTGGTGGCCTATATCGTTTCCAAACATCACGAGTATCTACGCCAAGCGCTGCCATTCGTGTGCGGCCTCGCTAGCAAAGTTGCGCGCGTCCACGGCGACCACAACCCCAAGCTGCGCGAGGTTGATGCCGCCGTGCAACAGCTGGCCGCAACGTTGTTGACGCATCTTGATGAAGAAGAAGCGCAGTTATTCCCAGCGCTGACAGCGGCAACCACCACGCACCAGACGATTGCGCCCGAGCGCTTCACCTCCATGATGACCGATCACCTCGCCGTCGGCGCAATGCTCGAACGAATTCGCGCCGCCAGCGACGAGTTCACATTGCCGGACTGGGCCTGCAATAGTTACCGCACGCTGTTTGCCGAGTTGCAACAAGTCGAGCGAGACACTTTTGCCCACGTACACCTTGAAAATCACGTCTTGCAACCGCGATACATCACCCAGTGATTCACTGGCTCTATCTCATTTCGGTGTGGCTACACATCCTCGCTGCCACGGCCTGGGTCGGGGGCATGTTCTTCCTGGTCTTGGTCGTCGTGCCTTGGTTGCGCCATGCCAACCGTGCCGATGCTGGCGCGTTTTGGACCGCAACCGGCACCCGTTTTCGGGTGATCGGGTGGACCTGCTTTGCGATCTCACTTACCACCGGCACGTTCGTGCTGTATTTGCGTGGTGTCCGGTTCTCGGACTTTGCCATTGCGGGCTGGCGCGCATCACCGTTTGGCCAAACCGTGATGCTAAAACTCGGCGTATTTGCCGCCGTGCTCGCAACTAGCATTGCCCACGATTTTGTGGTTGGGCCACGGGCCGCCCGCGCCCTCGCCCAGGTCAGCGAAACCGGTACGCCGGCCCAGGCCCACGCAACTCGGCTGCGCCGCCAGGCCTCGTGGCTCGGCCGCATCAATGCGGTGCTAGCCTTGGTGTTGGTTGCCCTGGCCGTAATGTTGGTCCGCGGTCGGCCGTGGTGAGCCAAGGGTGCAGCTAACGACAAGTCGTCGAGCCGCGCAACCTACACGCTATTTCTTATCGATTTTTGGTTGCTTCGCAGTGATCAAAACTTCATCGATGAGGCCATAGGCTTTGGCTTCTTCCGACGACATGAAGTTGTCACGCTCGGTGTCGTGCTTGATCTTGTCGATCGGTTGACCGCTGTGCTTCGCCATCAGACTGTTGAGCGTGTCGCGAGTTTTCAAAATTTCGCGAGCATGAATGTCGATGTCAGTTGCTTGGCCTTGGAAGCCTGCGAGCGGTTGGTGAATCATGACGCGGGCATGCGGCAAGGCGCAACGCTTGCCTTTGGTGCCAGCGTTCATCAGGAATGCACCCATCGAGGCAGCTTGGCCCATGCACAAGGTGGCAACGTCGCAACGCAAGTACTGCATGGTGTCGTAAATTGCCAACCCTGCGCTGACGTGACCGCCCGGCGAGTTGATGTACAGCATGATGTCTTTTTCTGGATCTTCGGAGTCCAAAAATAACATTTGCGCGATGATGACGTTGGCGACGTCGTCGTTGATGGCCGAGCCAAGAAAAATAATCCGGTCTTTGAGCAAACGGGAAAAGATATCCCAGCCGCGCTCACCGCGATGAGTTGTCTCGATAACCGTAGGGACGATGAAGTTTGAGATTTTCACAGCCCGAATGTACGGGCCAAACCGGCGTTGTGCAATTCACCCGAGTGGCTAGTGTAACGGACGAGTGAGAGAAACGTCGCGCCCACGTCCAAAGCGCAACCGACGACCAGGATTGTGACGCTTCGACAGTGTGGCCAGCTAGCCGCGCCTGCGTTAGGCTACCTGGGCATGACCGTCGTCACTCGTTTGCCTTCGCCGACCTTACCCAGCGCCCTACCCGACCAGCAACAAGGCCGGCCAACCGGCGAGATGCACCACGCCGACGTCGCGCAAGATGGCCGACTTTGCGTGACAGCGCCGGCGCCGGCGATCGGCTGGTTGTGGCGCGACCTGATCACCCATTTACCTGGTGCGCGCGAGATTCAAGGTAAAGGCACGATCC
>JAGPDK010000226.1 GCA_018057605.1 Kofleriaceae bacterium
CATTTGCGCGGAGCGGACCAACAGACCGCGTTGGTGAATTTGTTTTGCTACATCGAGAGTTCGCAGCGCAGTGAGCGATTCACAGGGTCGAAAAAGCAGGTGATATAAAGCTGCTATGAAACATGGTGCAGAGGTGAAGGTGGCCATCGACGTCGATGCGCTGGGTGATCAGATTGCTGAAATGTCGGCGCATATCGACGCTGCGATGCATCGGTTGTTAACAGCGATTCGTGAATTCGATATCGGTGCTGGCTGGCATGTGCAAGGCGCGTTGTCGTGCGCGCATTGGTTGGCGTGGCGAGTGGGCTGGGATTTACGTACGGCACGCGAACGGGTACGGGTTGCACGCAAGCTGGCGGAGTTGCCGCTGGTCGACGAAGAATTGCGACGTGGTGCGATGTCGTATTCGCAAGCCAGGGCGATTACCCGGGTGGCGACGGCTGAAAAGGAAGCGCGCTGGGTCGAATACGCTAAGCGCATGCCTGCGTCGCAGTTTGGATACATTGTGTCGTTCGTACGAGAACGTGCAGGCGTATGATCAAGCACGCGAAGCTGGAGCGATGGCCGGGGCGGTGCTAGCAGCACATGTTACGGGGCAGCGCACGGTGACCAGGCGAAGTCTCGATAACGGCATGGTGAAGTTTGAAGTGGTATTGCCGAGGGACGAAGCGGCGATCGTTTGGGCGGCGCTGAATGCTGGAATTGCAAAAGCGGGCGCGGAATCGACTCTCGCAGAACCGCCCGGTGCGGAACCGCCCGGTGCAGACGAGACTCCTGCTAAACCGCCAACCGCAAAAGCGCCAACATCGGCCGACCGTGGCCGGCAACGTGCCGATGCGTTCATGAACATTATCCAGGATCGTTTGCGTGGAAACCGACTCCAGCGCAAGCCGGTCGAAATCATCATCACGGTGCCGCACGCTGGGCTGCACGGTTCCTCGGAACCGCCGGATCTTGCCATGCTGGCCGACGGCGAAATTATCGCGGCGACAACCGCGCGACGCTTGTGCTGCGACGCTGGCGTGGTGGTTGCCCACGTCGACGCGCACGGCGTGCCGCTCTCGGTCGGCCGCAAAACTCGCACGATTCCGGCCGCAATCAAGCGGGCCTTGTTGCTGCGCGACCGCACCTGCCGTTTCCCGGGCTGCACGCACAGCCGCTATGTCGACGGCCATCACATTGAGCACTGGGCCAACGGCGGCGCCACGGCGTTGGCGAATCTCATGCTGTTATGCACTGTCCACCATACGCTGCTGCACGAAGGCGGCTGCCGGGTCGAAGCCAACGGTGCCAATGGCTGGAATTTTTTAGATCGGCGCAGCCGGATCATCGACGCGCAACCAGCTCGCCCGAACCACGTTGGCGCGCGACGTAGCCTCGCAGCGTTACGCGATGCCCATGCCGCGCTCGCCATTACCGCCAACACCAACGCATCAACATGGACTGGCGGCCCGATCGACTACGCGAGGTGCATCGACTATTTGGTGTGAGGCGCGGCGGTTGCGCATGCGGACAACACCAGGGACTCAGGCATTAGTTAATCTGCGGAATGAACATCGCAAATGTGACGAATGCGCTGCTTGGCCGTGTCTTTTTGCCGACCACAAGTCGCCGGCATTCAACCCACCGCGCGTGTATGAGCGCGTTTTTGGGTTCATTCATTAGCCGTTTCTGTGTAGCGCCACCATGCTGGTGCATATTTTGGCAACGTTCGCGACTGCAAAGCGTCCGTGGCCGAGCGGTAAGCGAACCATGTTCATGGGTCTGACATTTGGCCGTACCAAATCGCATTACGGCGCGCCGGCGCTGCTATACTCGCATCGTGGCGGCTGCGACGTACCCAGGCACAGTGTCTCCGATCCGAGGCAGCGAAGCGTATAGCGAAAGCGAACGCGATGTCTTCTATGGGCGCGAAGCAATCCGCGATGAGCTGGCTGCGCTAATTTCGAGCGACGGGTTTCGCGCGGGGCTGCTTTACGGTGAACGCGGCGTCGGCAAATCTTCTTTGTTGCGTGCCGGGTTGGTGCCGCACTTGCGCGATCACGGCGTGGTGGCGTTGGTGTGCGAAGATATCCATCATCCGGTGCAAGCGTTTGCTGCGACGATGGCGTCGTTTGGCTTAGCGCATGCGCCCGGCGAAGATCCGCTGGTGTTCTTGACTCGTGCGGTTACCAACGCGGTGGCAGGGCAGCAGTTTTTGTTCATCATTGATGACATCGATCTGCTGTGTTTGGATGAGCGCGCCGTCGCGCAAACTGCGGATTTGTTCACCCGCTTGGTTTCACGCGGCAACGGTCGGGCGCGTTTTTTGATGTCAAGCGCAAGCGAGCGCGTCCATCTGCTGGGACAGTTAGAAAAACGTACCGGCTCGCTGTTTCCGCCTGCGGTCCGACGTGAATTGCCGCGCTTCACGGTAGCTGAAGCGACTACGATTCTGGAGCGCATCTTGGGGCTCGGTGGGGTCTCGACCGAGGCTGCGCTCGCTGTCGCGGTGGGCAAATTTCTTGAGCGGCACGGCCAGGTTGCACCAGCGTTGGTCCAACTCTATGCGGTTGCGCTGCGCGACTTACGAATTGATAGCGCTGCGGCATTGGCGAAAGCCGGAGGCCCCCGTGAGATTTTGTTGCGGTGGTTGGGGTCGTCCTGCAAGTCCACGAAAGACGAACGCTTGGCGCATCGCGTCCTGGCCGAAGTGGTCATGCGCACCGGCGACGCCGCCGGCCTTGACGCCGGCCAAAACGCCGACAGCACCAGCCTCGATGATCTGGTGGCGCGATTTGCGGCTGATAGCGCTGTTGCGATTTCGATCATCGAAGGGTTTTTGCAGCGTGGGATTTTGCGTTTCGACGGCGCAGGGGCGCTTGATCGCGAGGCGATTGCGCGACGGTGTGGGTTGGCTCACCCAGCGTTGATTGCGCCTATTCGCACGCTCACGGCAGCTACTCAAGAATCGCTGCGCCGGAGCCAAGAGTTGTTAGCGCGCCGGTTGGATGCAAAGCAACGGCTGTCGTTTGGCGAACTGCGTCGCTTGCGGTCCGACGGCGTCGCGCCGATGAGCGAACCCGAGAAAAAGCTGATAGCGCGATCGATGCAGCACTATCGTCGTATGGCGATGGTGGCGGTGGCGATTCCATTGGTGTTTTTGGCAATCATCTACGCAACGATGATGCAACGCGTTTATTTTGGGACGACGGCTGGGCCTGGTGGCCAACGGGTCGTGGTGCGGGCTGGGCGCCCGGGCTTGACGGCATTTCATTGGTTACCGGCACGCCCGGGGTTTGGTTCGGTGGTCAGTGATACCGGGCTGACCCGTTCGATGGTGGCACCGGAACAATGGAAGCGTATTACCAGTGGCAATCTTGGTGTTGCCCGAGGCGAGTGGGAAGAAGTGTATCCGACGCTGCTTGCCCCGACGTTGCGCGGGCTGTGGGATTACGCCGCCAATGGCTCTGACGCGGCGCTCGATCGGCTGCGCAAAGACGCAAAAGATCCCGAGGATTTGGCTGAGTTGCTGGTGGCCATTCGGCCGATTGCGCATGGTAGCCCGGGCGAGGTCGCACTGGTTGAAACCGCGTTGGCAACGCCTTCGCCAAGTGTGCAACGCGCTGGTGTTGCGGTTGCCGGCGCGGCGGCGATGCGGGCCACCGATGTCTACCGCGACACGCTGGGCAAAGCCTTAGTTTCCAACGATGGCGAATTGCGCCGTATCGCGTTTTCGGCGGTGCGCGAGCTCGGGGGCGAACGCGCGCATGCCTTGTTTTCGGGCGCGTTAGCCAATAATCCTGACAGCACGGCCCGTCGCGAGTTGCTGATTGAACTATCGAGCGTCGGCAGCAGCGAGGCCCCCCCTCAGCCTTCGTCGATCGTGGCAGTGTTGGCTGACCCTGATGCTTCTGTGGCACTGCGTGATCGGGCCCGAACCCAGCTGCGCGCTGCACTGAATCAAGATGCCACGCTGGCGATTCCAGCGTTGATTACGCTGGTCGGTCAAGAACGCGCGCCGGCGGAAGCCCGAATTTTCGCGATTGCCCAACTGGCCGACCTTGAGCCGTTGGTTTCAACCAAAGAACTGATCGACGCAGTGCACGCCGCTGTGGGCTCGCGCTCGGAAGCGATCAAAGTTGCCGCTTTGCCGTTGTACGCTCGGATTGATCCGGAGCGTGCCGTCGGTGATTTAGTGCGATTATTGGACCTCAAAGATGCAAGTGCGTTGCGCATTGCAAGTGCGTTGGCTTGGGGCGAGTTGGTGTCGACCAAACGCGAGGCCGCCGAGTCCGCATTAGAAAAATTGCTCAAAGACAACAATGCCGGGGTTCGCGCCGCGGCGGCCACGGCGTACGGCAAGCTTGGGCGTCCGGCCCAAGACAAGCTCATCAAGATGGTAAAAAATGAGCGCTACGATGTTTCCATTGGCGCAGCGCAAGGCCTGGCCGTCACGGCCGAAGTAGGTGCTTCAGTTTCCGTTGCCGTCGATGGCATTGCGCAGCTATGGCGTCAGCAGGGTAGGCCGCGGCGTGACGCAGCTAAAATTTTCGCGCAACTTGCCAAGAAAAAACCGCTTGCGGTCACTTCGTATTTGGTGGCGGCCGCGCGGATTCCCGAGGACTCCGCACTGCACCCAATTGGCGTCGAAGGGCTGTGTAATGCGGCAAACGCTGGTTCGGCGGAAGCTCGACGCAATCTAGCGCGCGCGACCGAAGATCCGTCTTCGGAAGTGCGACGCCTGGTGATTGGTTGCGTTGCAGAAGGACCCGAGCCGGCCAAAAATGGCGCGGCCATTGCGACTCGGCTGATTCGCGACCCCGATAGCGAAATTCGCGCAGAAGCGGCGCGCATTATTGCCATGAGCGCGATCAAAGGCAGCAAAATATCGGTTGGCATCGCCGACGCATTGGTGCAATTGGTCGACGATTCCGATCGCGATGTTCGCCTCATTGCATTGCGTGCGATTTCGGGGCTGGGATCCGAAGCGCCCAAAGCATCGGCGGCCGCGATGATTCGGCTATTTGAGCGGGCGGATGAAGGCGAGAAGATGGCGTTGATCCGCACTGCGCGGCAAATTGGTGCCGCCGAGCTCGTGGCAATTGCCGTTGCGGATTCGTCGCCGCTGGTGCGCGTGGAAGCGGTCGAGGCTTCGCTGGCATCGGGGGTGCGCGTGCCGGAAACGTTATCCGCAGCGATGGCCGATCCAAATGCCATGGTGCGCCGCGCGGCGTTGCAGCGACTGGCTGAGCAAAAATCGAATGTGGAGGCCGCCACGATTGAGCGTGCGTTGGCGCTGGCGGTACGCGACGCGGATCCTGATCTTTCGCAACTGGCGCTCACAACGTTGGCCCGAGTTGCGGCTAAAGATGCGGTGGTTGTGCGGTTGAGCCGCGCGTTGGCGTCGCGCACGGAACGGGCCCGGGCTTCGGCCGCAGCGGCTGCGGCCGGGCTAGTTGATCGCGATGCCGTCGAAACTGCGCGCCTGCTGGAGCCGTTGCTCGAAGATCCCTCGCATGATGTGCGTGGAGCGATGTTGCCAGGGTTGGCGGCCGCCTATGCCAAGACCAACTCGGCCGATCAGTTGGCGGCCATGATGCGCGCCTCCGAAGCCAATGCGATGCGTCGCTTAGTGATTGGCGCTGCATTTTTAGTCATGGCAAAAACCGAAGCTGGTCGGGCCGCGGCACTGGCTGCGTTAGGCAAAATTGCAGTCAACGCTGATCCTATGGTGCGCATCACGGCGCGCTTGCTTGCTGGCCTGATCAACAGCAATGCTGATGGCCTGGCATTTTTGCAGCAGCTGGTTCCCTAGGACTTGTGCCCCACTGTTTGCGGATGCGTTTTCGGTTGCCCCGGAATGCGTTGATTTGTTCGCGGCGGTTGTAGGCGACGGTTGGCGTTTCGCAGTAGCCTGCGCGCCATGACGCGCGTAAATGAAAATTTTGCAAAGCTACCCGCAGGTTATTTGTTTCCCGAAATTGGTCGGCGTGTCCGCGCATTTGCAGCGGCAAAACCCGACGCCAAAATCATTCGCTTAGGCATTGGTGATGTGACTGAGCCGTTAGCGCCAGCGATTACCGCAGCCATGCAACTCGCCGTAACGGAACTCGGTACGCGCGAAGGTTTTCGTGGCTATGGCCCCGAACAAGGCTACGATTTTCTACTAGAAGCTATTCGCGACAATGACTACGCCGCGCGTGGCTGCGAGGTTGGCCTCGACGAAATCTTCGTGAGCGATGGCAGCAAATGTGACAGCGGGAACTTGCAAGAAATCTTTGCGCCCGATGCACGGATTGCGGTGACCGACCCAGTGTACCCAGTTTATGTCGATGCCAACGTGATGGCTGGCCGTACCGGCGGCCTCACTGCGACGGGCCATTTTGAAGGTTTGACCTACTTGTTGGGCAACGAAGCCAATGGCTTTGTGCCTGGGCCACCGCCGGCTAACATGGAGCGAACAAGCGAAGGCTCGGCGCGGGGCCCAATCGACGTAGTTTATTTGTGCTCGCCGAATAACCCCACCGGCATGGTGGCAACCAAAGCGCAACTCACCGAGTGGGTCGCGTGGGCCAAGGCGACCGGTGCGACTATCATCTTCGACGCCGCCTACGAAGCCTATATTTCTGATCCGACATTGCCGCGATCGATTTATGAAATTCCCGGTGCTCGCGACTGTGCGATCGAAATGCGCAGCTTTTCAAAACGTGCTGGTTTTACCGGCGTGCGATGTGCGTTCATGGTGGTACCTAAAACGCTCATGGGCCGCACCTCGACCGGCGCGGCGGTGTCGCTTAACGCAATGTGGTCGCGCCGTCATTCAACCAAATTTAATGGAGTTTCCTACATCGTGCAGCGCGGCGCGGCGGCTGCGTATAGCGCCGAAGGCAAAGCGCAAACCGAAGCGCAAATTGAATTCTACATGGCCAATGCAGCGTTGTTACGCGCTGGCTTAGGCCGCGCTGGCTTCACGGTTTTCGGTGGCCAACACGCACCTTACCTTTGGCTGCGAACGCCCAACGGTGTCAGCTCGTGGCAGTTCTTTGATCACTTGTTGTCAGCGGCCCACGTCGTCGGTACGCCAGGCTCAGGTTTTGGGCCAGGCGGCGAAGGCTTCTTTCGGTTGTCGGCGTTCAACAGCCGCAGCAACGTGGAAGAAGCGATTGCCCGCATCACTACATTGCTTTGAGCGGTGCAGTAGGCGGCGCCAGCGACGCTGGTGCGGCCGGTTCGGTTTTTTCCGGTTCGGTTTTTTCCGGTTCGGTTTTTTCCGGTTCGGTTTTCGCCATGCCTAGATCGCGCAGTGCTTGGGCTTGTTCAGCGCTGGAGATAATCCCGAGCTGGTGCATGCTTAGCACCAAGCGTGCACACTTTTGATTCAAGCTGCCAAACTGGTGATTGGGCGAGCGGGTTTTAGGATTGGGCAACGCCACCGCGAGGCGTGCGGCTTGGGCCGGGGATAGTGAACTTGCGCTGCGGCCAAACCAATATTGCGCTGCGGCTTCGGCTCCAAATACGCCGTCGCCCCATTCGACCACGTTGAGATAGAGTTCCAAGATGCGAGTTTTGGTTAATTCCGCTTCGAGCCGGTCGGCAATGGCTAACTCGCGGGCCTTGCGCCATAACGAGCGACGCGGTGACAAGTACAGATTCTTGGCGAGCTGTTGCGTGATCGTGCTGCCGCCAGCGTGCAGTGTGCCCATGGCAAAATCGGTGCGTGCGGCGTGCCACATGGCTGACCAATCGGCGCCAGCGTGTTCATAGAAACGATAGTCTTCGGCGAGCACCACGGCGATCCGTAAGTAGCGCGCGATGTGGCGCATCGAACGCCACTGCCAACGCACGGCAAATTTTCGGTGCGCGCTGGCGGCTTGGTCGCGGCGTAATTCAATGAAGGCGGTGGTACTTGGATTGTTGCTGCGCAGCGTGGCCACGTCGGGCACGCTCCACCAAATTGCCAATGTCAAGACGGCGGTCAGCAGCAGCCCACCTTCCATGATCCACCGCAAGATCCGTCGTGCGCGCGGCCGCCGGCGTGATGGCGCACTCGACATGGTCACGGTTATTGGCAGGCCGGCACGGGTAACTCACGCATCCGCGCATCCCCGTCGCTGGTTGCCACGGCTTGCAGGAACGCTGGGCCATCGAAGCGACCGCCGAGCCACCAGTTGCTGGCCGCCCAACAGGTTACCCAGCCGCCTTCCCATTGCAGTGCGCCGTCGCAGCTACTGCGCAGCCGCTGCCCTTCGGCCACCACTGCGGCTTCGACCACGGCCGCCAGTTTGGTTGCGACCTGATTGCGCACGTCGATGTATTGCCAACCGTTGTCGGGCCGAGTTAGTGGGTCGAAGGCTATCTCGGCTTCCGGTACAGCTTGATTTTCGCTATCGGTAAACACCGCAACGCCCGTCCATTGGCCAATTGCTGCCGACGGGGTGGCGAGATTGGCACGCCACGGCGCCGACCATTCATGGGTGCGCACGGTCCAGTTGGCCGTGGCCCAGATGTTTTCTTCAAGCATCGCCGGGGTGTTGCGCAAACGGGTGGCAGCCGTGTCGGCATCGCGTTGGCGTCCGTCGACGTTGCGTTTGCTGGCGTCAGCGGCGTTGCAGGCACGTTCCTTTTCGGTGTGCTCGGCACAGCTTGAGCAACTGCCCGCGCGTGACAGCGCCGCCACTGCGCTGGTGCAGTTGGATTCAGCTTCACGAAACCGTTCCTCGGCTTGGCGCAGTTGTTCACGGGTGAACACTTCATCACGCGCTGCGGTTTGATATTCAGGATTGTTGTGGCGATCAACGCGCGCCACATATTGTTTTTGCATGGCTTGTTCGCTAACCCGACGATTGACGGCCGAAACATCCAGCACCACTTCATATTGTAATTGCGGTGCTAGCTTAGAACGCGAGGAACAGGTCATGCGGCC
>JAGPDK010000669.1 GCA_018057605.1 Kofleriaceae bacterium
CAGTAGTGTTCTCATCATAATCAATCGCAGCAGCAGTAGTAGTTTTTACCGATGCAGCGCCAGGCTTGGCAGGTGCACCATTGGCGATGGCGGGTGCGCCATTACCTTTGGCGGTTGCGCTATCGGCTTTGGCCGTTGCTGCAGCTTGACCTTTCGCCGTTGCCGCAGCTTGGTCTTTTGCCAACGCGCCTTCCGCCTTAGCCGGCAACGTTGCCACTGGCGGGCGGTCCGCGGACACCGCAGCCGCGCCAGCTTTGGCCGGTGCTGATGCCGTGGTCCATTCCTTCATCGCTTGCGCACCGGGACGATCAACGTGAATTTTATCGTCGACGTTTTTGACCCAGCTCAACGGAATGTAGTGATGCTGACCGTGTGCGTCTTTTTTCAATTTGATGGAATCCACACCTTCCATGTGGTCAACGACGCCGAATTGGCCATTTTGTGAACAAACAACAGGAGTATTTGGCTTGATTTGATTTGCGTTAAGCATACTGAGGTGCTTTGCATCTACCGTGCCGTTGCGACGCGAACGTCGTGGGTTCATTTTGCGAGCGATGCAACGCGAACCCTGCGCGGCATGTCGCAACTGTGGCGTTTATGTCGCGCACATCTACGGCCAAGCTGCCCGTTGGCGCAGGTGCATTCAACACTGCGCAATACGCCTAGGCTGGCGCCGCGGCATGGATGCTGCACTTACCTACAACTCTGCAACTCGAGCAACGCCTACTACCTCTACGCGTGAAGGAACTCTCATGACCCAATATCAAATCGCCATACTCGTTGGCAGCTTTCGTCGCGAGTCGTCTAATCGCAAACTTGCGAATGGGCTGTGCAAATTATCGCCAACCGATTTCACCTGCACGCAACTGAAGTTCGATGACCTACCTTTGTACAATCAAGATCACGACAACAAACCCTGTTCGGAGGTGGCGCGACTCAAACGCGAAATCAAAGGATCGCATGGCCTGCTATTTGTCACGCCCGAGTACAATCGATCCATTCCCGGCGTACTGAAAAACGCGATCGATCACGCGTCGCGGCCGTATGGCGAAAGTGCGTGGACGCACAAGCCGGCCGGTATTATCGGTGTGTCGATGGGCACCATCGGTACCGCTATGGCACAGCAGCACTTACGTAATATTTTGGCGTATCTCGATGTGCCCACCCTCAACCAGCCCGAAGCTTTCATTCAAGACAAACCTGGGCTATTCGATGACAACGGCAACATCGGCACCGACAGCAAGACATTTTTACAGGCGTGGATGGATAGTTACGCGGCCTGGGTGCGAAAACATGCGTCGTAGCGACGCGTGGCGGCGCTGGCACAAACCGCAAAAATTCGACCGTTAGTTGAAACCTCGCGGTAGGGAGTATCGTCCAAATGTGATGATTCGACGAAGTAGCTTAGTGGCGTCGGCGCTCGGAGTATGTGTGGCCGCCGGCAGCGTGGCGGCTGCACCCGTCGCCGGCTACGTGCTCGACGGTGAAACCCTCGCGCCAGTGGTGGGTGCCACCATTTCCGCGCCGGGTGCCGATCAGCCAACCCGCAGTGGTGTCGATGGCGGCTTTCGATTTTCCGATGTGCCGGGCGATACCGTCACCGTGACCTTTATGGCACCCGGCTACGAGCCAGCAACCCAGGACATTGTGATCGGCAGCGAAGAACCCTTGTCGCTCATTATCTATAAAACCGGAGCACTCGGTGAAGTGATCGAACTGGTCGGCCGCGCGCCCAAACCTATTGCCCTCGGCACACAGAACCTAACGACCCAAGAGTTGGTCCGCGTGCCCGGCGGGGAGCGCGATGCGTTGGCTGCGATTCGCGGCTTGCCAAGTGTATCGACCAGCCCAGCCCCAGGGGCGCAAGGCTTAATCTTGCGCGGTGGTTCGCCCGACGATTCCAAATTCATGATCGAGGGCATCACGATCCCGCGCATCTACCACGTCTTCAACAACACCACGATTATCCCGACCCGCTTCATCGAAGCCATTGAGTTTTCGCCGGGTGGTTTTGGCGCTGAAGAAGGTCGCGCCACCAGCGGCGTGGTGTCGCTGACCACCGCATCTTCGTTGCTGCAACCCAATTTCGCCGAGACTACGATTTCGTTTCTGGAAGTCGGCGGTTTATTTTCTACCAAACTCGACCGCGCCGGCAAATGGGGAGTGTCGGGTGGTTTTCGCCGCTCCACCGTTGATGCGTTGCTGCCGTTGATTTTGCCATCAGACGCCGCCGTCAATTTCACGACCTATCCCACCTACTATGATGGCCAGCTCCGCGTCGATTATCGACCGACATCGCAGGACCGCATCGCGTTGCTCGGCATTGGAAGTTTCGACGAAATTGCGTTGGTCAACAACCAACCGAGCGATGGCAGCTTCGGTAGTTTTGGCAACAGCACAGCGTTTGGCCGGTTGCTGACCACCTGGTATCACGAAGGCAAAAAACTGCGCAATCGTGCGGTGCTCTCGGTGGGCGCCGATCGACTTCGGATTGCGATCGGCGCAACTAACAAGGTTGATGTTGATTTACTGCCGGTCACGTTCAGCGACGATGT
>JAGPDK010000227.1 GCA_018057605.1 Kofleriaceae bacterium
CTTCTCGGGGGTAAGCGCTATGAAAGCGACGCCGAATACTGGCGCTGTCATCAGTGATGCCAATGCACCCACCCAATCGCCGCGCCTCAACTATAAGATCAACTTCTTGATCACTGGTAATCATGCGGTGTGGTTGCGCATGTATTCGGTCACCGGCGATGAAGACACTGCGTTTGTCGGCATTAACGCAACGCTGCCCGGGAGTGCTGGCAGCAGTAACTCAAACCGTTTAGTCACGCCGACCAACGGCGTGTGGATTTGGGTCAAAGGCCCGAACATCAATGTCACCACGGTCGGGGAAAAATTTGTGTCTGTGTATATGCGTGAAGATGGCCTACGCGTCGATCAAATTATGATCACCGCAGAAACCTCTACTACCGCACCCACGTCGATGCTTGGCAATGGCGGCACCTGGGCCTACGGCACCACCCCGAACGTTGCATCGACCAGCAATTGTAATGCGCAGCCGTTTGATACCAATTCGTCGCTTGGCGGCAATCAAGATGACGCCGTCGCAACCGGCAGTCTCACCAATTGTTTTGCCAACGGTACTGGCAGTAACGACGCGTTTGATATGTCGGGCAACATTCGTGAATGGACTCAGCCTCGGTCGCCTGGCGCCAATCCGATGCGTGGTGGTGCGGCCAATGCGACCGTGAACGGTACGACCTGTGCGCTCGATTTCACCCTGGCCGACGATACGTTCTTCTTTCCGAACGTTGGCTTCCGCTGCTGTCGATAGTATAGGCGTGCTGGCGCATGGCGCTGCCTTGGTCATTACGATGTATCAACCTCATCACTGCGCACGTTGTGCATTGCCCAAGCTGGCATGTGTGTGCAGCGTATTGCCGGTGATCGCAAATCGCACGCGGGTGACGATCGTGCGTCATCATAGCGAACGCTTTCGCTCGTCGAACACCGGCCGGCTCGCCGGCCTGGCCTTGGCCAATTGTGAAGTGCTTGATTATGGCGCGCCCGACAGCGTCGGCGGCTTGCATGCTGCTCACGCTGTCGAGCTGCAGCCGCTGGCTGGTGCGATGTTGCTGTTTCCCACCGGTGAGGTGCAGACCTGTGCACCGGTGCCGCTGCCAACGCAGCTAATCGTGTTGGACGCAACCTGGTCACAAGCGCGCCGGATGTGGCAAAAATTGCAAGTCCTGCGCGGACTGCCGACCTTGCGCTTGCCCGAGGTTGCCGTAGCTGCGCCGCGCATGCGTAAATCGCCTGGTCCGGGCCATGTATCCACGATCGAGGCAATCGCTGCGGCGCTACGGTTGCTCGAAGGCGAAGCGATCGCTGCGCCACTCGAAACGCTGTTTGCCCAGGCCGTTGACCACATGCGCGCCATCGGGCGCAATGGCATTGCCGCGCGACCGATGCAGCCTTGATCCAGCTGTGCCTGCGGCAATACGTGATCGCTTTGACAATAGCGCTGGGCGCAGTTGCAGTTATTTGCTAATGGCATGAAAATCAAAGAGATTGTGACCTCCGTTAGATCGAAACGAGTAGGCTTGCCGATTTCGGCCAAGCTAATTTTCGCGACCTCACTGGTGGTTGCGGTAGCGCTCGCGGTGACCACGTTTTTTAGCCAACGCACGATGACACAGTTGGCGCAATCCAATGCCGATGCGCGCCGCATCAGCGGTGAACGCGCGATCAAACGTGAATCCGATTTGATGGTCAAAGCCGTGGCCACGGCCGTGGCGTTACCCCTCGCTAGTTCGACCTATTCCGATATTGCACCGCTGCTGCTAGATGCGCTGCACGACGATCAGCAACGCGGCGATCGCCGGCTCGAATGGCTGCTCATCACCGATGCTGAAAATGTAATTGTGCAAAGTACGCCGGGCGCACCCACGGTGGCCACGCTCGGCGCGGTCAATCAACAATTGCTTGCGAGTGCACCGGCTGGTGAGCTTGCGCAGGTTGGCATCGTGCGAGCGCTGGTGACATCACAAACCTCACAGGGCTCGCATTGGGTTTACGGCACTAACGTTAACGTCGCCGACCGCGTCGTCGGCACCTTGCGCATGGGCGTGTCCACGGCCGGGCTCGAAGCCGAATTGGCGTTGTCGATCGCCGACGCGCAAACCCGTGCCCAAGCCTCGCGGCAACGGGTGTGGTTGTTGGCGATTGCGGTGTTGCTTGGTGGTGTGGTGCTGGCTTTTTTCCAAGGCGTGCAATTGGCCAAGCCGATTCGCGCGTTGACCAAACAAGCGGAACGCATTGCGAGCGGCGATCTGGAGCAGCGCGTGCCAACCAATCGCAGTGATGAGTTAGGGGTGCTGGCAACGAGTTTTAACTTCATGTCGGATCAACTCAAAGCGTTGCTAGCCGAACAAGCCCAAAAAGTTTCGCTCGAAAAAGAAATGAGTTTGGCGCGCATGGTGCAACAATCGATGTTGCCTTCAACGGCGCTCGATACCCACGGCTTCATGAAAGTTGCGGGATACTGTATGCCAGCGTCGAGCTGCGGCGGCGACTGGTGGACCTACCGCAAACTTTCCAACGGCCGCATGCTGTTTGTGTTAGGTGACGCGACCGGGCACGGCATTCACTCAGCGATGATTGCGGCCACCGCGCGCGGTGCGGTCGAGGGCTTATCGTCGATCGATGAACGCCTCCTAACTCCTGATCAGGTGCTGCGTGCGATTGATTCGGCGATTCGGGATGTCGGCGATCATAATGTCTTGATGACCGCGTTTGCGGCGCTGTTTGACTCCAATCATGGCGTGTTGCATTACGCCAATGCAGGCCAAAATTTTCCGTATATCGTGCGGGTCGGTGACAATCGGTTGCTCGAAGACGCCTCGATCATCGCGGCCGCGGGCAATCCGCTCGGCGATCGTTCTATCCAAGTTGAGATTCGACGCGGCTCGAAGCAATTGCACCCTGGTGATGTATTTGTTTGTTTCTCGGACGGCTTGGTTGAACGCGCGAACAAAGCCGGCAAGCTCTTCGGTGACCGGCGTTTGCGCATGGCACTGAAAGGCCAAGCCGTGCCAGATGGGCCGGCGTTGGTCGCAGTGCGCGATCGAGTGTTGGCGGTGGTTGAGACCTATGCCGAAGGTGTTGAAGCCGACGATGATATAACCTTTGTGTTGTGCCAATACGATCCACCCGCTGCCTCGGCGCAACGTCCGATTGATGGGGCTATCAGTGGAGCCGGCGCGGCGTGAGTTACCCGCACTGGCCAGTGGTGGTAGTGGGCGTAATGATCGGGGCGTCGCCAAGCACGGCCCAGCCCATTCGTTTGCCGACGGCGCCACCATTGGAGCAGCGCAATGGCGTCGTCGACATTGCTGATTTGCCGCCGCTGCCACTGGCCAGCGAGGGCCCAAGCACGGCGGCAGCGTTGTTGGCCGCAACCGATTCTGACGAAGATGTTGTAGTGGGCGCGGCTAAACGCGAACAAACCCTGGGCAATGTGGCGTCGGCGGTCACCGTGATTACCGCTGATCGAATTCGCCGGTTTGGCTATCGCACCGTGGCTGAAGCGGTGGCGGCGTTAGCGGGTGTGTTCATCTCTGACGATCGTATGCAGCAGCGTATGGGAATTCGCGGTTTTCAGTTATTGGGAGATTTTAATACCCGCGTGTTGGTGCTGATCGACGGTGCGTCGGTCAATGAAGGGTGGGGTTCACTGTCGGGCGTAGGCTACGATGCGCCGGTAGCACTGGATGAGGTTGCACGGATCGAAGTGATTCGTGGGCCAGTATCGTCGTTGTACGGGACCAGTGCGTTCTTTGGCATTGTGAATATTGTGACGCGCAGCGCGGCTGAAACCCCGCGAGCTTGGGGCCGAGTTGGCTTCGGTTTGATCGGAGGGGGCACCTTTGGAACGGGGTTCGCGCGCGGCACCGTCGATAAACAACTGCGGGGCTCGGTCTCGGGTACGTTGCGGGCAGGCGAAACTCTCAACGTGCCAGATATCGGCCAAAATATTTCGCACGACGGATCGAGCCAAATTGCCGCGACGCTGGTTGGCGCGTATCACGGCACGTTTGGTCAGTTGCGGGCGTTTCGTTACCGCCGAGAATCACCATTTGCCCCGTATGACACCGACCCGGCGCGGGGCTACACGTCGTTTAATTCATTGTTGATGGCCGAGGGCGGCCATACCCGTGCACTTAGTGATCGCTTGCGGGTGAGTGGACGAGGATACTTCACGGCGTATCGGTTTAACGATGAGGTGCCTAAGCTGTCCGAATCGTCGAATTTCATCACCATCGGTGATGCGCAATCAGCGGGGGCCGAGGCCCGATTACGTTACGAAATTGCCGACCAAGGTAAAATGGGCGTTACCGCAGGTTTTGAATCTACGTTTTATCGAACCAAGTCGCATGCCAGCTATGTGCCGGCGCTCGGGCGTGCGGCCATCAACATTCCTGTCAATTTCAACATCCAAGCTGCCTATGCCGAACTCGATGGCACACCAACCTCGTGGTTGGGCTTCACCGCGGGGTTGCGCGCTGATCGGCACTCCTTGTTAGAAAATCGCCTGTCACCACGCGCGGCCTTGTTCTTGTCCCAAAAAGATCGCTACGGCGCTAAGTTGATCTATGCCGAAGGCTTTCGTAATCCCAGCATGTTCGAAGGTTTTTTTGACGATGGCGAAGACTACAAAGCTAATCCTAATATTCGGGCGGAAACCATTCGTAGCGCGGAAACGGTGTTATGGGCACGTCCGGTATCCGGACTGTCGGTGCGCTTGTCGGGCTATCGCTGGACCACCGAGCGCATTGTTGAACAACGCGATGTAGCCGCGGGGCTTGACCAGTTTCAAAACGTCGGCAGCTATATCTCCACCGGGGTGGAAACCGAAGCGACCTATCGCAATAGTCGTGGCTGGTTCGGCTTTGTGTCGGGGGCTGTCGGCCGGGTCCGCAGCCGAGCCGGGGCCAAGGTGCCCAATGCGCCCGCCGTGCAAGGCAGTCTTGGGTTATCGACCCCGTTGCTGCGCCAGTTGGCGCATGTATCGTCGGAGATCATCGTGGTGGGACAACGGCCGACGCAAGATCCGGCGGTAACCGCGCAGGCCCATGCGCTGTGGAATGCCTCGGTGTTGTTACCGAATCTCCACGGTTTTGACGTTTCATTCACAGCGCGCAATTTGTTGGGTGTGCGGCAGCAAGTGGTGGCCCCGCAGGATTACAATCGAACTGCACCGGTTGAGGCCATCATCAATCGCGTCCCAGGTGAAGGCCGCGAAGTTTACCTGCGCGTGGGGTTCAGTTTTCGATGAAACTGCCAGCGAAAATGGCCATGTTCGCGGTGCTGGGCGTGGCGGTGCCGTTGCTCACCGCGATCGCGCCACCATCGGTGCTGGCGCAACCGCAACAAGCCGAAGACGATAGCGTCGAGTTGGTGCGCGAAGGCCGGGCGGCTTTGCGCGATCGTGCGTACGACCGAGCGGCACGTGCGCTCGATCAATCACTCGCGCTCAACCCTCGGCGAATCGAAGCGTATATCTTGCGGGCCGCCGTGCATGCCGCGCAAAAACAATATGTCGCCGGTGTGGCGATTATGCGCAAAGCTGCGGTGTTGGCACCAAATGATATAGATGTGCGCGCCGCGCTCGGCACCCAATTGGTACTGGCCGGGCAACCGAGCGAGGGTGTGACGATTTTGGAAACGGTGGTCACCACCGATCCGCAGCGCTATGACGCATCGTTGTTGCTGGGCCATACCTACTATCAGGCTGAGCGGTGGCGCGATGCCACCACCGCATATCAACGGTATTTTGCTACACGCCCGGTGGCGCTTGCCGGTGATGATGCGATTCATCGCGTCGATTTAGCTGATGCTTTTTTGCGTGCGCGTCAGCCCGGTAAGGCTGTTGAATTGTTCGCCGCCAGCGTTGGCTCGCCCAAAGTCGATTTACGCGCGCGGATGGGGGTAGCGTGGGCTACTGCCGCGCTTGATTGTCAGCGGGCTCGGCCGATGTTGGCAGGCTTGAACGCGGAATTGAAAAAGTATCCTGAGATTGGGTTGGTCGATGGTCAATGCGCGTTGGCCATCGCCGATATTGACGGTGCCGTGCGCCGCGCGCGGGAGTATTTGACCAATCAACCACGGGCCGGTGCGGCTGGGCACGCGCTATTAGGCGAAGCGTTGGCCGCGCGGGGCGAGCTTGCCGCGGCCCTTGCCGAACTTGAAATAGCACGCACGTTGGAACCGGACCGACGGCGATGGACCGTGCGGTTGGCAACCGTGTTGCGCAAGAGCGGCAAAGCGGGGCAGGCCATCCAGTTGCTTGACCAACTCGGGCCACCGGCTACCGCAAGCACCGATCCCGAATGGTGGCTTGAACTTGGCGAAAGCCTGCTTAGCAATGGTCAGGCAGCAGCGGCGGTGACGCGATTATCGACCGTGCAAGCGACGTTGCACGACGATGGTCGGGTTCTAACCGTACTCGGGTTGGCGCACCTGCGCACCGGCCAGCTGAATGCTGGCGTGGAGGTGTTGGAAGCGGCCCTTGCAGTCGACCGCACGGTCGTTCGTAGCAAACGGGTGTTGGCCGCGGCCCTCACGGAGCGCGGCGCCGTCGAACTTGAAAAGGCGGAATTTGCGCCAGCGCTGGCAACGTTGCAGCGCGCGCGGGAGCTTGGGTCGTCGCCGGTGATCCTGCGCAACCTGGGCATCGCCCTGCTGGCGCTGGGGCGGGATGCCGAAGCGCGAGACGTGTTGAGCTCGATTAGCAAACCTGACGCGGTGGACTTGTTGTTGCTCGCGCGGGCCCACAGCAACCAGGCCGCAATGGCGGTAGCGCGTGATTTTTACGCTCGCAGTGCAGCCAATGCCAAAGGTGCATTGGCGGTGACCATTGCGGTTGATGCGGCCGCAGCGGAAATTGAATTTGGCGAACCAAGCAATGCCGTGACGTTGTTGGACCGCGTCGCGAGCACGCGCAACCCCAACGATGTAACCGGCGCCAATCGCGCAACGCTGCAAGCGGCCCTGTTGGCTGCGCGCTCGGCTGCGGGCATCGCCGCGATTCAGGCCGGCAATGGCAGCAAGGCGGTTGAATTGCTGCGCGACGGTGCCGCGGCCAACGCTTCGATCGCAAGTAAATGTGAACTCGCCTTGGCGCACGTAGTCGCTGGCGATCGCGACGCCGCGTTGCGGTTGCTGCGGTTGGTTGCAGGCAAACCTTGTCCGTTTCCGGCGCCCGCCGATGTTCAAGCGGTACCGATCTTAGAAGCGTATCTCGACGGTCTTACGCCACGGCGTGCGGTGCTGGCGCTCGACCGACTGACCAAACTAACATCGCGCGCCAGTGGTGCATCGGCGGTGTTATTGGCGACCGCGACGCGAGTCATCGCACTCACCGCCGCGGCGGATGCTTTTCGCAACGGCAATCTCATCCAAGCCAAAAAATTGTTGGCACAAGCCGGGCGGGTCTCGTCGCGGGTCGGCACGGATGAGCTTGCGGTGAACCTGGCGATCATTGACCTTGCCGAAGGTCGGCTCGACGCGGCGTTGCAAACTCTTGAAAAACTCGCGACCAAGGTGCCGGACGCACTCGTTAGCGTTGGCCTTATTTACGAACGGCGTAATGAGGCCAGTAAGGCGCTCGATGCTTGGCGTCGAGCGCGCCGAGCCGGCGTGCGCTTTGCACCGCTGGCTGATTGGATCGAAACTAAAGAACGCGTATTTGGCGGCGATGGCGCTGGAGGTTCACCTTGATGCAACGAATGCTTGCATGTTCCGCTACATATTCCGTTACCCGCGTGCGGGGCCAAAGGCTCATCGGGCTGGTGATCATGGTCTTGACGTGGTGGCCTTCGGTCGCGCACGCCGACAGCCTGACGGTTGGCCTGTATGCGCCGTCGTTGCCATATCCAGGCACGGCGGCGCGAGTGCAAGCGGTGGGCAAGTTGGCTGAACACTTTGGCCAAGCCGTTGGCGGCACGGGCGTTGGTCGAGTATATGCACGGGCTAGTGATTTTGCGGCAGCCGTCAAAAAAGCTGAAGTGGCGGTAGCCTTAGTCGATGTCGCGTATCTCGCGCACGCTGGCGGTAACTACACCGTCATTGCTGCAGCGGTGCGGGGTGGCGAAATCGCTCGGCCATGGCAATTGGTTGGAAAAACCGGCACGACGTTGGCGCAGCTACAAGGCAAGACGATTTTAGTCCCTGCGATTGGCGGCCATGAAAACGATTTTGTCTACGCCGCGTTGTTCGGTGGTGAATTGCCGCGCAACTATTTTGCGAAGCTCGACACCGCCCCCGATGCAGTTTCGGCACTGGCCGCTGTTGGCTTTGGCAAAGCTGATGCCGTCGTGGTGCCGGGTGGCATGGAGTTGCCGGCCGGGATGGTTGTGTTGTTGTCGTTGACAGCGGCGGCCGATGCCGTCGTCGTAGTTTACGGTACCGATGCGCAGCTGCGTGCCAAGTTGGTGACGGCAATCACAAGCTACAAGGGTGATTCCGTTGTAGGCGGCTTACGCACATCCGATGCCGAAGCGGTTGCGTCGCTGCGCCGGCGCTTTGTCGTCGCGCCACGGCGCGGGTTGATGGTCGTCCCTTCAGCGAAAATGTTGGTCGGTGAATTGTTGCGTGGGGTGCAGGTGCTGCCTACGCGGGCCGAGGTCACGCAATTCGTTTCACATGTAGACTTTTCGCAAGTGCAGTGAAGTTTCCTGTATCCTTTTACTATGCGCCAATTTGCACAGCTACTCTGCATGGTAGGTTTGGCCGTTGGTGGTTTGCTCAGCGGCTGCAGTGCTCAACAAGGCGTGCTGTTGCATATTGAGTTGACCAGTGATCCGGCCGTGCCAACACTTGACCATTTGCAATTATATG
>JAGPDK010000670.1 GCA_018057605.1 Kofleriaceae bacterium
CGACCGAGCTGCAGCACGCCATTCGACTCAGTGCGATCCGTACGATCGATCCTGATTTTTCGCAGATCGGTTTTGAGGATTTTGCATTTCGCCTGTTCGCAACCGCCCACCGCAATCGCACCACACCGGAACAACGCGCGACCCTCGCGCCTTATGTCAGCACGGCAGCGCGCCAGCAACTCAGCGAGCGCGACGGCGGTCCGGTGCAAAGCGTGGTGGTCGGCGCCATGCGCGTGGTTGGCCTCGTGTTGCCTGAACCTGCCAGCGAGGGCGACCAACGCGTGCGCGTGTCGCTTGAGTTTGAAGCCAACGTTACCGCCGGCGTATCAGGGTCGATGCAAACTGCGTTCTCGGTTGAAACCTGGCAGGTATCACGCGCTGCGAATGCGCGTTCAAAACCGCCCAAGCTGGGTCGACAGCTCGATGTGTTGCCATGTCCGAACTGCGGCGCACCGTGGGCGGCCAATGCTACGGGCACCCAAACCTGCGCGGCCTGCGGTGAAGTTGTCGACAATGGCCGCTTCGATTGGGTCGTCGACAAGATCTTTGTAAACTCGATTCAAGCCAGGCCACCGACGCTCACCGCCAACGTGCAAGAACGTGGCACCGACCTAGCAACCTATCGACAACCAGAATTTCCGACGGTGCTACGGCAGTTAAGCCAAGACGATCCAACGGTCAATATCAGCGAAATTCAAGCCCGCCTCGCCATGATCTATGAGCGACTCAACAAAGCGTGGTCAGCCGGTGATTTGACGCCGGTGCGCGGCTTGTTGTCGATGAGTCAGTACGATTCACTGCAATATTGGCTCGACGCATATGCCAAACAAGACCTGCGCAATCAGTTGCTCGACATGCACATCACGAAACTGGAACCGTGCAAATTAATGCGCGACCGCTACTTTGACGCGTTGACCATTCGGATTTGGGGTACGGGCAAAGACTTTGTCGTCAACCGAAGCTCAAGTCGGGTGGTTACCGGTAGCAAAACCAAAGACCGCGCGTACAGCGAATATTGGACGCTCATTCGCTCGCATGATGCCAAAGGACCAGCCAAAGCCGACGCTACGTGCGGTCATTGCGGAGCTGAACTCAAGATCGACGCCGCAGGTGCTTGTGAATACTGTGGCAGTGCGTTGGCCTCGGGTGATTTTGATTGGGTGCTATCAAAAATCGAACAAGACGACTCGTACCGGGGCTGAGCCGCCTTGATTCAGGCCATAATTAACCTGCCCTACGGCACCGCCGCCAACCCAATAGCTTCGCCTACGGTGCGGCCGGCATACCTGGCGATGGTACCGGCGCAGCGGGCGGACTCGGCGCTGTAAACGGTGACTTGAATAGGTCCTTGGCTTTGCGCAACAGCACTTCTTTGCCAAGGTTTTTAAAGAATTCCATCACGGCAGTCACTTCGTCGCCGGCGGCCGCGGCGTTAAGCCCAAACGGCAATTCAATCGGCACGCTGCCAAACACGCTACCCGCCGCATACAATTTGCCATCGCGCAGCCGGAGCGTGACGGTTACACTTGCGACTTCAATCGACGCGTCAAGCTCGCGCAGCTTGAATAACCACGACAGTGAAGTTGCCAGGGTAACCGGGCCGGCTTTGGCGTGATGCACCATCACTTGCACGTTGCCTACACCGGGCAACAACGCTGACGCTACGACCGTCATTTTAGCATCGAAAAGTTCGAATTCATCGGTCGCAATCGGCCGAGGGTGCACCTTGAGTGCGGCCCGGCCACTCAGCTCAAGCGTCACGCCACGGATCAAAATGCGGCGCACGTGCCGCGTGAACAGGCCGAAGCCCAGCGGTGCGATGTCAAAGTTCGCTTGGGCCACACGCAGGCGCAAATCGCCACCGGTCGCGCGCACCACTGTCACGTCGCGCAGTTCAGCGTGGCCACGCAGCAGCGACAGTGAAATCGACCCAACCTCGGCCCGGCCGCCCAGCGTAGTGGCTAGCCGCTCGCGCACCGCTTGGCGCACACATCCGCGCGCTGCAAAACCGGCGATAAATAGCGCAACAACCCACAACGCCACCCCCACGCCTGCCACCCGTGCAATTTTACCAAGCCGCGCCATGTCTTGAGTATACCCCGGACCTGGCCAACCGGCGGTAATCCTCGCCGCCGCTTCCGCCGAGGAGTTGCATGGACACCGATTGATCAGTGCGCATCCGACGCACCTTGTCGACTGCACTGCTTGCCGTCGAATTGCGGCACGGGTAACGCAACGCTGATGACACCCGCAACGGCCCGGCGCGTAACGCGGTTACCGCCGGCCTGCCCGCCAACAATTCCAACGAATCCGGTAGCGCTAACAATCCAAATCGATAGGCGGATCTGTGGTTTCGCGTGTTTTGCGAGTCTAGCCAACGCCTACCGCAACCACTTGGTAACTAGCAACTTCGGATCGAAGCCGGTTTCGGATTTGATCATCGCGACCATGTCGGCCATGCCGGCGGGCTTGCCACGGTTGGCGAGGTAAAATTTGCCGATTACCGCGTCGAGTTTGTCGGCACCGACGGCAGCGGCGACGTCTTTGTA
>JAGPDK010000229.1 GCA_018057605.1 Kofleriaceae bacterium
ATCAATAATTGCCACGCGTGGCGCGGTGGCATCTTTCCACTGTTTAATCGACGAGCCTTGGCGACGTTCTTTGGCGTAGCCCAACGCATTGAGATACGCCGACGAGGCCACCGCCACGCCTTGCAAGCCCACGCCGATGCGCGCGAAATTCATCAAGTGAAACATTTGGCTGATGCCGCGTTGTTCGTCGGCACCGACCAATTCGCCGACGCAATTGTCATTTTCGCCGAAATTGAGCACGCAGGTAGATGACGCGCGGATACCCATTTTATGTTCAATCGAGCCTACGGCCACGTCGTTGGTTGCGCCATCGGCTTTCAGCTTCGGCACAATGAACAGCGACAAACCTTTGGTGCCGGCCGGTGCATCTGGCGTGCGGGCTAATACCAAGTGCACGATGTTGGGTGTGATGTCTTGATCGCCACCTGAGATGTAGATCTTGGTGCCTTTGATATCGTAGTTGCCGTCGGCGCGCTTGGTGGCAACGGTGGTGGCCGAGCCGACGTCGGAGCCAGCTTGCGGCTCGGTCAGACACATGGTGCCAGCCCATGTGCCGCCAAACATTTTTTTGCAATAGTTTTCAATTTGGCTTGGCGTACCAAAATGGGCAATTACGTCGGCGGCTCCGGTGGTGAGCGCGGGATACATGTTGAACGACGTGTTGCCACCGCACATCAACTCTTCGGCCAACGCCGAAAGTGTATACGGGCCGTTTTGGCCGCCAAATTTTTCATCGATCGAGAGGCTGCGCCAGCCTGCGTCGTACAGCGACTTCCACGCTTCTTTGAAGCCAGTCGGGGTTTTAACTTGGCCATTTTCGAGGCGGCAGCCTTCGGCGTCGCCGGTGCTGTTGTACGGCCCAATGGTCTTTTGCACCCAGTTGTAAATTTCCTCGATAACCGTTTCGACTTCTTCTTGACCCCAGTTGGCGTACGGCGCTTTGCCGAGCAAGTCCTGCATGTTGAATTGTTCAAACAGCAGAAATTTGATGTCGCGGACGTCTGCTTTGTAGCGATTGATCGGTTGAGACATGGCTACCTCGGGGGCTGGGGATACGATGGATTGTCAATGAATGAACCGTCATTCATTGGAATATGCAAAGAGTGTGCGGGGCGTTGTGCGTTGCGTCAACTAGGCAACGGCTGAAAACCATATTTTTCGGGTTCGCGGTGTAAAAACCTTGTGCTCGCAGTCCGGTAACATCGGGATACTTCGCGAGAATTGCTTAGCCCGTGTGCAGATCGTCATGATATGGATCGTTCAGATTTTGAACGCTGGCCACCGGCCGGCGCACTAACCGCTGACCACTGAAATGCCACGTATTTTCACCAGAAGCCTCCAAGTCACGCTTGACCTAGCGGTGTTGTCTTTCGCTCTTTGGTTGTCATTCTTGTTCCGGTTTGAATTTGTGATCCCGCACGAGTGGCTCAAAGTTGCACTCACGGCGTGGCCGTACGTGGTGGTGATCGAATACGCGGTGCTTGCAGGGTTCGGGGTGCCGCGGTTTTCGTGGCGCTACGTCAGCATGCGCGAGACGATAAAAATCAGCGCTGCGATTGCTGCCTCCACGGGCTTGCTCTTGGTGTTGGGGCTGGTGCTGCGCGCCACTCACATTAAGCTGCTTGATTTTGCGTTTTTGCCACGCGGTGTGCTGGCGGTGAACTTGGTGCTAGCGTTGCTCGGTTTGGTTGCGGTCCGCGCCACGCGGCGCGTGTGGGGCGAAGCGCAAGAGCGGCGGATGCGTTCGGATGGCGGCGAACCAGCCCGCGTGTTGTTGATCGGTGCGGGTCAAGCCGGCGTAATGGTGGCGCGCGAGATCTCAAACCGGCCGGACCTTGGGTTGCTGCCGGTTGGCTTTATCGACGACGATCCGCGTAAACTTGGGTCGCAAATCGGCGGTTTACAAGTCCTTGGTCAAGCGTCGCAAATTATTCAAATCGCAGCGCGCAAGCGTGCCACTCGGGCGCTGATCACAATCGCCAATGCCTCGGGCGCCGACATTCGACGCTTAACGCTGTTGTGCAATGACGCTGGGCTGCAAACTAGGATTATCCCGGGCATTTACGAAATCGTTGGAGAACGGGTGAACTTGTCGCGTATTCGCGAAGTGGCAATTGAAGACTTGTTGGGCCGTGAGCCGGTTAAGCTTGACGAAGATCAGATTTTTGGCTCTGTGGCCAACAACGTTGTGATGGTTACCGGGGCCGGTGGCAGCATTGGCTCAGAATTGTGTCGACAAGTCTGTCGGTTTGCGCCCGCGCGACTCATTCTGATCGAACGCTTTGAAAATGCGTTGTTCGAAATTCATCGCGAGTTGATCGCTTTGTTTCCCAACGTACGCATTGAACCGCGCATTGCTGACGTTGCCGATCGCGCGCGCATGCAGGCCGTGTTTCAAGCTGAGCAGCCGGATTTGGTGTTACACGCCGCAGCGCATAAGCACGTACCAATGATGGAAGCCAACCCAGGCGAGGCCATCAAGAACAATGTCGGTGGCACGCGGGTCATCGCTGACCTTGCCGACCAACACGGCGTCGCGCGGTTCGTGATGATCTCGACTGACAAAGCGGTGAACCCAACCTCCATTATGGGCGCCAGCAAGCGGGTCGCGGAAATCTATGTACAGACCTTGGCGAGCCGAAGCAAAACTCGGTTCGTCACCGTGCGGTTTGGCAATGTGTTGGGCTCGAACGGCAGTGTCATTCCAATCTTTAAAGAGCAAATTGCGCGCGGTGGGCCAGTGATGGTGACCGACCCCGAAATGCGGCGTTATTTTATGACGATTCCGGAAGCCAGCCAGCTCGTACTGCAAGCCGGGGCGATGGGCGCTGGTGGTGAAATCTTCATTCTCGACATGGGCGAACCGGTTAAAATCGTCGACCTCGCGCGCGACTTGATTACCTTGTCGGGGTTCAAACCTGACGAGGATATTGAAATCAAATTCTCGGGAGTGCGGCCTGGCGAGAAATTGTTTGAAGAGTTGTCGACCGATGCGGAACATGCGTCGAAGACCAAACACCCCAAGATCTTCATTGGCCGCATCGCCACCTGTGATGCCGCCGTCGCCCACAGCGCGATCGACGACATACTTGCACTAGCACTTCGGCCCGAAGGTGCGGACCGCAACGGTATCCGGCGCAGCCTCAAGGTTTTGGTGCCCGAATACAGCGGTGCCGGCGATGCTGACGAGGCGGCGGTGGCTGCGCCGGCGCGCATCAAGGATGCCCCCTCCGGCCCGATCATGAGTGCTGCGGCCTTGGAAGAAGCGCGGGTGATTCGCACCCAAGCTGCAAGTGGCTCACATCCTCGAATTGCGAGCGTTACCTAATGGCTAGAATTTATTTATCGGCACCCGACCAAGCTGGCGATGAAGCCGCCATGGTGCAAGACGCGATTCGCTCAAACTGGTTGGCCCCACTTGGCCCGCACGTCGACGGTTTTGAGGCTGAAATGAGTCGGCGGCTTGATGTCCCGTACGCCTTGGCGTTGTCGAGTGGCACTGCGGCGCTGCATTTGGCGCTCAAGGTGTTAGGGGTGGCGGCGGGGGATGATGTTTGGTGTTCGACGTTAACGTTTGCTGCAAGCGCCAATGCGATCAGGTACGTCAACGCGAACCCGGTTTTTGTCGACAGCGACCGACTCAGTTGGAATATGGATCCGGCCTTGCTGGTCACCGCGCTTGATGCGGCAGCGGTCGCCGGGCGCTTACCGAAAGCGCTGATTGTTGTCGACTTGTACGGCCAATGTGCCGACCTGGCACCGATTACCGCAGCGTGCCAACGCCATGGTGTGTTCGTTATTGAAGACGCGGCTGAAGCCTTGGGGGCAAGTTACCGTGGTCGGCCGGCCGGCAGTTTTGGTGACTTGTCGATTTTGTCGTTCAACGGCAACAAGATTATCACCACGTCGGGTGGCGGCATGTTGTTGGGTCGGCACAAGCCTTGGCTCGATCACGCCCGCCATTTGTCGACGCAAGCGCGCGAACCCGCGGCGCACTACGAGCACAAAGAGATTGGTTACAATTATCGCTTGAGCAATCTGCTCGCTGCGGTTGGACGGGTGCAACTTGCAGATCTTGACCGTCGAGTTGCGCGTCGACGCGCAATTAATGCTCGCTATCGGGCCGGCCTGGCGTTGCCTGGTTGGGCCTTTATGCCAGAGGCAAGCTTTGGCACGTCGACTTTTTGGCTCAGCTGCGCAACGATCGATGCTGCCAGTTTTGGCGCGACCCGCGATCAGGTTATTGCGGCTCTTGCGACGGTTGACATTGAAGCTCGTCCGGTGTGGAAGCCGTTGCACCTGCAACCGGTCTTCGCTGGATGTAGGTCGATAGGCGGCGAAGTGGCCGAAGAACTCTTTACCCACGGTATTTGTTTGCCAAGTGGGTCTGGTCTGAGTGATGTAGAGGTCAATCGAGTGATCGCCGTCATTAACGAACTGAAGCGTGCGGCCTAGCTGACAGCCAGGATTCGGGCGGTTTGCTGTCAGAAGGGTAAATCTCGGCCCTTCGAAACATTTTGCATTTCCTGCCCTAAGCCAAGTAAATTCAATAGTTTAGAGAAATGATTCAATTTGCCCATGCAGGGCCATCCAAGGATCGTCTGTCGCCATCGATCTCACTGACACGTGCGCTTGCTTTGCTACGCTCGATCGGTTAACCACTTGCCTCCCTTATGGAAAACTCCTTCGGAAAACCAGTTGAAGTCGAGGTTCGTGACAGCCTCGAAAAAGCGATGAAGATCCTCAAGCAGAAGATGTCCAAAGAAGGCATTCTGCAGGAGCTAAAGCGCCGTCGCTTTTATGAAAAGCCATCGGTGAAAAAGAAACGCAAGAGCCGCGAAGCTCGCAAGCGTACGCGCCGCGAAGCCAAGCGCCGCGTGACGCCTTCGCCAATGCGCTAAGCGTTCCTACGTTTGAATAAACATTTTAACGATTGAGGCGTTAGTGACAACTGACGCCTTGTTCGCGTTTCGGCGAGTTATCACGCATGCGCTGCTGCATGCTGGTTGAATCGCGTTAGTTGAGCGGGTTGCCGACGCGGGCACACGGGTTACACAGAACGTCGGCTCTACAGTGAGCCAGGACGTCGGGGTAGCGCGCGGAATCCTAGCTGCGCTTGCTGATCAATGGTTGTCGATCGAAGGATGAAAACTTAATAATTTCTATGGTTTATAGATTTGCATTTGACACTGATATATGACAGTGTTAGATATGGGGCATGAGCTGGACACTATCCGAACTGACTGCCGAGGTGGCGCGCCATATAGCTGCGCTGCCTGAGCCAGCTAATGGGCAGGTTCGAGCGGTTCCGGATGAGCGCAACATTCGCTACTACACTACGCTGGGCCTGCTCGATCGGCCGCTAGCGATGCGCGGTCGTACCGCGCTTTACGGCGCGCGACACGCTGCACAGGTGGTTGCCATCAAGCGGATGCAGGCTGCTGGTAAAAGCTTGGCGCAGATTGCAGCGTTGTGGCCAACGCTTGATGTCGCGATGCTGGAGAAAATTTCAGGTATCGCTTTGCAAGGTTCATCGACGGCCAAGGTGGTCGTGGCACCGCCGGTCCGGCGCGAATTTTGGAAGCGTTCCGCTGTTGTCGTCGCGGCAGAATCGGGGGGAGGGCTTGCTGACGCGGTTGCATCGACCGCTGTTCCTGCTGCACCGAATGCACCGATCTATGTTGTACCCTCGGCGCTACCAGCTTCGTCGGCGCTGCCGCACCTGCCGTTACGTCGCGGCGTGTCGATTGATTCGACCATGACGATTGAACTCACCGATGCGATCCGCCTGCTGTTGCCAGCGGCTAATGCCGAAGGCGTGCAGCTCGATCTCGACCGCATCATCGCGGCAGCGGCGCCGCTGCTCGACGAACTTGTTCGCCAACGGGTCACCACCCGAATTCCTTGAGTCCATTTTTGCTCCACCCTGTAACGTTTGTGTAGGAGGTTCTATGATGGTTGCCAGCATCGCTACGATTCACGTGTTGTCAGACGCCGAACTTGCCATGTGGGGCGGGTCGCCGGTACCGAGTTGCCCAATGATGATGGCCAGCCATGCCGGCCAAGCGGTTGTGGGCTTTCCGTTACAAGCGATGGACATCGACGTTACTGCCGTCGGTATCACGGCGTCGATCGAGTTGATGCAACAGTTCGTCAATCGCAGTGCCGTGCCAATGGAGGCGACCTACATTTTTCCGATGCCTGATCGCATGGCGGTGCGCCGCTTCCGCATGGAGTGCAACGGCCGGGTGATCGAAGGCACCATCGACGAGCGCGGCGCCGCACGCGCGCAGTATGATCACGCGATTGCGCAAGGCCAGCGCGCGGCCATCGCCGAGGAAGAACGCCCCGGCGTGTTTACAATGCGCGTTGGCAATGTCATGCCAGGCGAAGCGCCGGTTGTGCGGCTGTCGTTGGTTGGTCCACTTGGCGTCGATGATGGCGAAGTCACGCTGCAATTTCCGCTGCTAGTAGCGCCGCGCTACACGGCGGGCAATGTGTTGGGCGGCCCACAAGCTGGCGATGGCACCGCGCAAGACACCGACGCTGTACCGGACGCTTCGCGGGTGGCTCCGCCGGTGCGAATTGCTGGCCACGGTCAAGCGGTCCGGTTGTCGGGCCGGGTGGCGATTCATGGTGGCCAGGCCGGCGTCTCGTCGGTATCGACCAGTTTGCCGATGGTGGTTTCGCCAACCGATGGCACGATGCAGTTGAATTTGGCGAATGGCCAACAACTTAATCGTGATTTGATCGTGCGCTGGCAACTTGCTGGCGCTGCGATGTCGTCGACCTTGACGTGCGTCGACGACGCCGACGGTGCGGCCGGCACATTTTCGTTGCTGGTGATTCCGCCGACCTCAACTGTTATGGCGCAACGGCCCCGCGATGTGGTGTTCATTGTTGATCGCTCAGGAAGCATGCAAGGCTGGCAAATGGTTGCCGCGCGCCGAGCTGTGGCGCGGATGGTAGATACGCTCAATCATAATGATCGCTTCGCGGTAATGGCGTTCGACGACCGGATCGAGCAGCCGACGTTTGATGGCGGTCGGGCGTTAGTGGTTGCCACCGATCGCAATCGGTTTGTTGCGGTGGAATTTTTGGCAAAGGTTGATGCGCGTGGCGGCACCGAAATGGAACAGCCGCTGGCCTTGGCCGCGACCACGTTGGCGCAATCGCCGATGGAGCGCGAACGCGTGATCGTGTTGGCCACCGACGGCCAGATTACCGGCGAAGATCAGATCTTGAGTCGGCTAACCCCGTTGCTGCAAGGCACCCGGGTGTTCACGATTGGCATCGATCGCAATGTGAATGTCGGATTTTTGCGGCGCTTGGCCGGGGTTGGGGCAGGGCTGTTTGAATTGGTCGAATCCGAAGACCGGCTCGATCAAGTGATGTCGAAAATTCATGGCCGCATTGGCATGCCGATGTTGAATAATCTCGTCCTCGACGGTGAAGGTCTGGCGATTGATCCGCGCACGGTAAGCCCGGCGCGTTTACCCGATGTGTACGCAGGTGCGCCACTGTTAATCACTGGGCGCTATCGCGGCAAAGCCTCGGCGCAAGCACGAGTGCAATTACGCGGTGTGCAGTTTGGTAGTGAATTTGCGGAAACTACCGGCCAACGGGTCGAGCAGCAGTCGTTTCTTGAACGTTATGCCTTAGCATCGGTGTGGGCGCGGGCGCGGCTGCGTGATCTCGAAGATCGTTACGCTGCCGGTGGCCAAAGCTTTCCAGCGCGCGAAGCGCTGGAACAAGAAATGATCCAGGTATCGAAAACGTTTTCGGTGCTGTGTCGATTTACCGCGTTCGTTGCGGTCGATCGCACCGAAGTTGCCAATCGCACGGGATATCAACAACGGGTGATCCAAGCCGTTGAACAAACTGAAAGTAAAAAATCGTCGGAAGCGCAACCGCGTCGCATGGCACCGATCGCAGCGCCAGGCGGCGGCGCACTGGGTCGTGGCCGTGCAACAATCCCGCAAGCTGATGGCAACATTGCCTACTCGGTGGCCGCGCCATCCTTGGCTAGTCCAGTGATGTATGAGTCCGACGCCGACGATGCTGCGTTCGATCTGGCATCGCCGTCGGCGGTCTACGCGGAAGAGGAAAAGGAACGCGCATCCTCAGGATATGCAGCCCAGAACTACGCGCCAGCGCCGAGCTTTGCCCGCGCGCCTGCCGCACCACCTTCGGTCTCGTCGCCGCCGGCGCAAATGCCGATGGCAAAGTCCGTTGCCAGTGCACCAGCCGGCATGCGGTCACCGTTGCCGTCGACCAACGCTGTGCCACCACCGAAGGCTGCGAAGGCTATGGCCGCAACCAGCGAGATGACCGCGTACTTCGCGCGTTTGCGGGAAATCGCGACGGCACTGAGCGCTGCATGTGCCAACCATCAAGCTATGGTTTTGCGGATCGAGGCCACGCGGCTCCGGCAATGGGTCGACGATGCAGGCTCGACCCACGTCGCGCCGCAGCTGGTTGCCGGCATCGACGCGATTGCGCGTGACATTGAGCGATTGGTGCGCGCAACCAATGTTGATCAAGCCGCACTTGCGGTGCTCATCGCACGCATCGGCGAGGTGATTGCGACTTCGACTGCGGTGCCACCATCGACGGGCCCAGGCCCCGCGCCGGCACCTGCACCACGGCAGCCATTTTGGAAACGAGGCCAGCGCTGAGTTAGCTCTGGTGTGGTAGGCGTCACGCGAGCGGCTGTTAGCGCGCACGCTGGGTTTTACTGGAGTTCAACGCAGTACATTGTGGCTACTAAGGCTCGG
>JAGPDK010000228.1 GCA_018057605.1 Kofleriaceae bacterium
AGCCCAAGCCACTGACCGTGCGTATCGCATTGGCCAGAAAAAGCCGGTATTTGCCTACAACCTGATCGTTGCCGGCTCCGTTGAAGAGCGCATGTTGGCGCTGCAAAAACAGAAGCGCCGCCTGGCCGATGCGATCTTGAGCAACGGCAGTGGCCCCAACGGCATGTTGTCGGAAAACGAACTCGAAAATTTGATGGCGCCGCTCGACGCTTGAGTGGTTATGGTTCGGCGCTGCTTGCGGCTCTTTAAAAAGCTTCACCGGCCAGCGGCTATGCCGCCCCAGCTGCCGGCATAGTGCGATAAACTCCTACGATGAGCTTTGAGCAGGGCACAACCAAAACTAGCGCGGGGCCTACGGCGCAAGCCAAACCCGAAAATCGCAGCCCGCGACAGCCTGACTCGATGGGTGTGCTCAAGCTCAAAGCGGTGATCAAGACCGGCGTCCCTGATGTGCAGGCGGTTGCGGTCGTGCTGCATGCGCATCCCGAAGACCGCAACGTGCTGATCGGGCTGTTGCAAACAAAATTGGGTAACGCGTTCACCCTGCAAGTGGTCAACCGTTTGCCTGCGGTTGCCCAAGCGGCCGCAAGTCTGGTGCCCAATGAGCGGCTCGATAAAAAACCAATTCGCACCTGGGGCCTAGGTGGTGGGAACCCGACGGAAGTGCCGTTGCGGCGGCCAGGCGTCAACGATGCTAAACAAGCCGCCGCCACACCGTATGCACCGGTGTCAGAAAAACAGTTAGCGCAATCGGTTGCGAAAGCTGCGACGGCGCGTGACCAAGAGTTAAAAACCGGTAAGCGCAAATCGGCGGCGCTGGTGACTCCGGAAGACGGCAGCAGCAAAGTCAAAGCCTTTCATATGGCCGCGCTCGGTGCCGACAATACCGGGATCGAGTACCCGATCGCCATGGCGCGGGTCGGTGAGTCCGAAGGTTTTCGCGTGGTCTTGCGTTGTGCGGTTGAAGATGTTGCGTACATTAACGCGCGACTAGCCAAAGAAAAATTGAGTAATGTGACGTTGTTGCCTGTGGCCAAAGGTGGCGACCTCGATTTTTGGTCGGAAGACCAAGGCGAAATTCATGTTGACGGTTCGGTGAGTGTGCCGCGTCGGCTTGGTGAAAAAGGCCAGCTGCCACAGGCCGAGATAACGCAAGCGATTCACCGCGACCGCGTCGCGCGCATGCATCCTAAGAGCAACGCCGATACGTCGACGCCGGCCGGCACGGCGGCGGCGTTGCAAAAACATCCCGATGTTGCATTCAGCGGGGTTGGTGTCGTCGGCGAGCGAGGTGGCCAGCGCGCCATTGCTGCGATTGCACAAAGCAAAGGCGAAGGCGTGCGCATGAGCACCGGCTACCTTGAAGGCGGCAACACGTTAGTGGGGCGGTTTGCCAATGGTGAAGGTTATGCGGTCATCGGCAAAGATAGCTTGGCGGTGTCACGCGCCATCCTTGAAAAAGAACGCGGTCAGGCTGTGAGCGACGTTGAACTACGCAGCTTGATTGCCGCTGATTATGGCGTCAAGCCGCAGTTCCTCATTGCGGTTGAGCAACCCGGCGATTTTCATATCGACATGCATATGATGCTGTTGCCCAATGGCCATGCCGCGGTCAATGACTCGTTACAAGCCCTCGCGCTAACCACGCAATGGGCAACCGAGGATATGGTCAACGCTAAGCCTAAGCCGCTCGGGCCCAACGCAACGAAGAGTGACCAACAACAGTACAAGTGGGATCTGGAAATTTGGGGGCTCACCTCGAAAAGCCTGGCGTCGGATCTCAAGGCGGTGGCGAGTGGGGCCGCGACGCGAACTCGGTTTGAAACCAAGATGGCACATGACTTAATCGCCGCCGGCATCAAAGTCGATCGTATCGCTGGCGTCTTTCCGGCGGTCCGCAATTTTGCGCCGATGAACTTTCTCAACGGTGAACACGCGACCAATGCTAAAGGCGAACGCTTCAGCGTCGTGCTGGGCGGCGATAAACGCGCTGAACAGCATTTTGTCGCGGCGCTAGCGCAAATGCCAGGTGCTCCGCAACGCGTCCATTTCTTGGATCGATCGTTAACCCCAGTGACGCTGGCCGCCAGTGGTGGGATATCTTGCCGCGCTAAAATCGAATCGATGCCGTAGCGCAGCTCAACTATTCAACGATCGGTGCAATCGTCGTCACGCCGGCGCCGAACCAAGCCTCGGGGCCATTCTTGAGCTCGACGGCTGCACCACTGTTGGGATCGAGTGATACAAATTTACCGGTACGACCCGCGCCAACGTCTGGCACGTCAACAAAGCCGTACACTTTGCCTTTCCAAAACGCCAAGCCGAAGATGTGATCGAGGCCGGTGTCGGTGTTAGGCAAGGTTGCCTTCCAGGTTGCGGGATTGATTTTTACCAGGAAGTCTGGCTTGTCGCGGTCGGCGTTGCTGGTTCCGATGTTCACGGTGGCATAGATGCCCGCGCCGTATACCGCGACGATGTCACCGCTAGAGCCAATCTTTTTGCCGCTGTTCGCGCCTGGGTTTGGGCAAGCCACGTCACTGGAATTTGAACCACACACGCCATACGCCCCAATTGGTGTCGCGTCACCGGTGGCGGGATCAATACTAAACACATCGCCATCGTTGTTGGCTGCAACCAGAATTTCCGCCGAATTCATGTCTTGGAGGTTGGTTGGTACGTACGACAGGCTGGTGAAGCCTTGCGCACTCATGGGTAACGCCTTGAGCAGCGTTGCTGCGCCGGAATCTTTGTTGATGCTGTACAAATTCTTGAAGCCAATGCCCACGATTTTGCCAGTTTTGTCGACGGCAATATCGGTGACGCTTTCGTTGGTTGCCAAGCCTGTGATGACCCCAATATCAACCGGCAAATTGGTTACCGTGTCGATGCGATACAAATGATTGCCGGTGTGGGCGTACACCAGACTCTCTAGCACCACCGTGCTATCGGTTGATTTGGGCGCATCGATAGGTTGTACGGCACCGTCGGGCATTTGCCGCGCACTAGGCCCGCACGCGCTGCTACCTAGTAAACCCAGTGCTCCGAGGAGTACAAACCGTTGCTTCATAAGCGCGCACTCTACTCGGTTTTATGCCGAACATGGATCTCTTTTTGACGGCGCTTTCGCAGACTGTGCAGATCGTACGTTTCTCGTTCAATTAGCTAATATCGCTAGAAAAAGGCCATCAAAAAATCCCTTGGGTTGCACTTCGCGGCAGCGATGACTTTATACTTAGGCCCATGGTGGAGCAAAAACGGGCGGCCTTTGAAACAGCACGGTTACAGCTGGCCAAACTGCATGTGACGCAAGCTGATGCAGGCTTTTCAACCGCACTGCGCATCGCGGCGCAGGCCCTTGATGTTGAGCGCGTCGGTATTTGGTTTTTTGATCATCCGAATCATCGCTTGGTGTGCCGCAGCATGTTGCAGCGCTCGACCAACACGGTGGTTGGCGGTGACGTGCTGCCTGAAGCCGATGCGCCTAACTACTGGCGCGCGCTGCGTGAGACCCGCGCGTTGGTGGCCGATGATGCCCGCAACGATGTGCGGACGCGCGACCTACGCGACGGTTATTTGGTACCGCTCGGGGTAACCTCGTTGTTGGATGCGCCCATTTTTCAGGAAGGCGAAATGGTGGGGGTGGTTTGTCATGAGCATGTCGGGCCGATGCGCAAGTGGTCCCAGCCCGATATTGATTTTGCGGCCACCGTCGCAGATTTGGTGGCATCGCAAGTTGAACATGCGCAACGCTTGGCAGTGGAGCAAGCGCTGCGCATCCGGTTGATTGCGGCCCGTGATTGCGAGCGCCTTGAGGTCGTGACGCGCATCGCGGCCGCCGTCGCGCATGATTTTCGTAATGTGTTCACGGCGCTGGGCTTCATCGCGCAAAACTTGGAAGCGACCAATAGAGACATCGCCACCATGCTCAAATCGAGTCTTGGCATTGGGCATTTTTTGACCAGTCAACTCGATACCTTTGCGCAACGGCCGGCCAACGATGCTGCGCGCTGCGACGCCACCGCCGTCATTGTGCAATTACGCCCGATGTTGGAATTGTTGGTGCGCGGCGCTGCGATGTTAAAAATTGACCTTCCGAGCGAGCCACTGTGGGTCGAAGTATCGCCGGGTGTCGTCGAGCAAGCGCTGTTAAACTTGGTGCTCAACGCGCGTGACGCGGTAACCGACGATGGCCAAATTGCTATCGTGTTGCAGGGCAACGCTGATCGGTCGGCGCACTTGCGGGTCATTGATAATGGCCGGGGGATTCCGCTGCTCCATTTGGAGCGCGTTTTTGAGCTAGGGTTTTCGACGCGCCAAGACGGCACGGGTATCGGTTTATCGACGGTGCGGGACGCTATGGCCAGGTTTGGCGCGACGGTCTCGGTGGCGTCACCGGCGCACGGTGGCGCCGAGTTTATTGTTGCGATGCCGGGTGCGCTTGCGGTGTCGCACTCGTGATGCGTCGGCAGCGGGTGGTTGCGAGCTACGACGCGAGGTTGACGGTCGAAGTTAGCGCACAGCGGACCCTGCATTATGGTCAACCAGCTGGCGGGACAGATCGGCCGGCGCATGTACGCGCTGCGAGTGGGCTAACGCGGGCGTTGGGCCGGTGGTACATTGTACAAGACGACACAGCGTTTGTTGGCGTGGTCGATGGCGCCGACGTTCGAGCGATCGAAGTGCCGCTGCTGATCGAGGATGGCCTGCGACGGCAGTTTTCGGCCGCGATCGGCAACAAAGCCGCCAAGCCCGATTTTGAAGCGTGTTTTACCAGCGGGTATGGCGAGCCGGCCGATGCGCTTCGGGTTTGGGCCTTTGGTTCGGGATCCACCGAGCGGCGCCGCGCCATCCTGCAGTTGGATCCCCATACTGGGGCGATGCGGCGGTTTGATGCAACCGGCTTACATCTGCACATGGTGGCCGAATTGGGCCATCTGCCTAACATTGAAGGCGCATGTGTGTACGCCGACGAGTTGTGGCTATTTCATCGCGGCAACACCGGGGCCAGCGACCGAGGTTGTTGTGGGTTTGCCTGGCCATGGCGCGAGGTCCAAGCCTGGTTGCTCGACGCCGGGCCGTTGCCCGCAATGATCGCGGCGTGCGTATTTGATTTAGGCGATAGTAGCGGCGTAACCTGGGGCATTACCGACGTTGCGTTGGGACCCGCCGGTCGCATCGCGGTGTTATGTGCAGCCGAAAACAGCGCTAATGCCATCGACGACGGAGCGGTGGTTGGCGCGCGCATCGGCGTGCTCGACGTGGATGCTAGCGGCGCATGGACGCAGCTGCGCATGGTTGATTTGCCAGCCCATGTGACCGGCGCGGGCAACTACAAGCCGGAGGGGTTATTTATCGATGAAACTTCACCTCGCCGTGGTTTTTTGGTCGCTGACCCAGATGATACCCAGGTGCCAACCGTGCTGTGTGAGGTCGCGCTGGCAGGCCCATGGTGGCCGGTTTGCTAAGCGCAGTGCAAGAACCGCTCGATCGAGGCCTAAGATCGTTGAAAGTGTCGAGGTCCACGGCTACGGTCGGTGCCCGCCATGACCGACTTATCGACGACACCAACCACTGATGCAACGCCCGCCGTATTGGCAGATTTTGATGCTGTACCGGCGATTGCCGCGTATCTCAATCTGCCGCGTTCGGGCGTGACCGCTGTAGTTACCATGCTGGCTGAAGGCAACACTGTGCCGTTCATTGCGCGCTATCGCAAAGAACGCACCGGTGGGCTCGATGAAGTGCAAATTCGCAACATCGAAGAAGCCCGCACCTATTTGGTTGAACTCGAAGATCGTCGGCGTACGATCATCGCGTCGATTCAAGAGCAAGGCAAGATGACGCCCGAGCTGGCGCAGCGCTTGGCTGCGTCCGAAACCAAAGCGCAACTCGAAGATCTTTATGCGCCGTATCGGGCGCGTCGCAAAACTCGCGCTTCGGTTGCCCGTGAACGCGGGCTGGAACCGCTGGCGTTGCGCATTGTGGCGCAGGCCGAAGATGGCAACCCGCTGGCCGAAGCCCAGGCGTTTGTGTCGGCTGAGCGCGAGGTCGCCACCGCGGCCGACGCCCTGGCCGGCGCGCGCGACATCGTTTCGGAAATGGTGGCCGACGCTGCCGAAAACCGCGCGTATGTGCGCCGCGTGTTCGGCAACGAAGGCGAATTGGTTGCAGAGGTTGTCGCCGGTAAAGCCGACGAGCCGACCAAGTTCGAGCAGTACTACGGCCATCGTGAATCGGTGCGGCAAATACCATCGCATCGCTTTTTGGCAATTCGCCGCGGTGAAGCCGAAGGTGTGTTGCGCGCCCATATCGCCGTCGACGCTGACAAAATCGTCGACGGTTTGACCCGCTTGATGAAACAGGTGCCGGCCTCGCCGTGGGCGCAGCCGCTGCGTGATGCGGTGGCCGATGCGTACAAACGTTTGTTGGCGCCGTCGATCGAAAACGATGTTCGCGCCGAACTCAAAGTTGGTTCGGATATTGGTGCGGCCGATGTGTTTGCGCAAAACCTCCGCAACCTAATGCTCAGCGCGCCGCTCGGTGCACGTTCGGTAATGGGCGTCGACCCTGGCATCCGCACTGGCTGTAAATGCGCAGCCGTCGACAATAACGGTAAATTTCTCGACACCATCACGATTTACATTAGCCAAGGTGAGGCCCAACTAGCCAAAGCCAAAGACGATCTAACTGCGTTTTTGCGCAAGCATGGCCCGCTGGCGATCGCGGTTGGCAACGGCACCGGGGGCCGCGAAGCGGAAGCGTTTGTGCGCCGAGTTGTGGCTGACGCCGCGCTGCCGGAAGCGGTCGCGGTGGTTTCAGTGAACGAAGCCGGCGCCAGCGTCTATAGCGCGTCGGATCTTGCCCGCGAAGAATTTCCTGAGCTCGATCTCACGATCCGCGGTGCGATTTCAATTGCGCGCCGGCTGCAAGATCCGCTCGCCGAGTTGGTAAAAATTGAACCCAAGGCCATCGGTGTTGGCCAATACCAACACGATGTCCATCAACCGATGTTGAGCAAAAAACTCAATGATGTTGTCGAGAGCTGCGTGAATCACGTCGGTGTCGAAATCAACACGGCGAGCGCGCAGTTGTTGCAGTACGTCGCAGGCATCGGCAAAGCGCTGGCGAAAAAAATCGTGGCCCATCGCGACAGCCACGGTTCGTTTACCACCCGTGGGCAATTGCTCACGGTGGCCGGCTTAGGCCCCAAAGCGTTTGAGCAAGCCGCCGGCTTTTTACGAATTCGTGGCGGCGGTAATCCGCTTGATGCGTCGGCGGTGCACCCAGAGCGGTATCCAATTGTTGAAAAAATGGCCAGTACTCTCGGCGTTGCCGTCGCTGATTTGGTTGGCAATCAAGAGTTGGTTGATAAAATTGATCTTGCGAGCTACGTCGATGCCAACGGAGAAGTTGGTGAAGCGACGCTGCGTGACATCGCGGCTGAGTTAACCAAGCCGGGCCGTGATCCACGGGCAACGTTTGATCCGCCACGGTTTCGTGAAGATGTCACCACCATTGATGATCTCAAGCCGGGCATGGTGCTCGAAGGCTTGGTTAGCAACGTGACGGCGTTTGGTGCCTTCGTCGATATCGGCGTGCACAATGATGGCCTCGTTCACGTTTCGCAATTGGGCGGTAAGTTCATCAAAGACCCAAGTGAATTGGTCAAAGTTGGCCAAAAAGTCACGGTCAAGGTGCTTGAAGTTGATCTACCGCGGCGCCGCATTGCCTTGACGTTGCGCGTAGGCGGTGGCGAACATCGTAATGATGGTGGCCAGCGCAGCGACGCTGGTGACAATCGCAGTGACAATCGTGGCCCACGCCGTGACCGCGGCCCACGCCCCGACAATCGCGGCCCACGCCCCGACAATCGCGGCCCACGCCCAGCCGGTGATGGTGCAGGTCATGCCGCGGCGGCACCGCAAGGTGATATCGCCGTGCGTACTGAAAACTCGCCACGCCCAAACAATCGCGGTCCACGGCCAGACAATCGCGGTCCACGGCCAGACAATCGCGGCCCACGGCCAGACAATCGCGGTCCACGGCCAGACAATCGCGGCCCGCGCACCGACGGTAATGCACCTCATGTGGGTAGTGCGTCGGCAACCGAAGGGCAGGGGACGCAGGCTGCACCACGGCCAGCTAATCGTGGACCACGGCCAGATAATCGTGGACCACGTACCGACGTTGCAGCTCGGCCGGACAATCGGGGCCCACGTCCTGATGGTGCACCACGCGGTGACAATCGCGGCGGCCCACGGTTCGACGGTCCACGCGGTGACAATCGCGGCGGCCCACGGTTCGACGGTCCACGCGGTGACAACCGTGGCCCGCGCAATGATGGCCCACGGCGCGATGATCGCGGCCCGCGTACCGACGCACCACGCCGTGACGAGCCGGCTGGGTTTGGTATCGCAGGCTTTGTGAACAATCCGTTTGCAGCGTTGGTCAAAGGCGATAAACAGAAGTAATGCAGCGCTTTAACGCGGGTGTCGTGCTGTCGCTGGGGCTCGGCTTGCTCAGTACCAGCTGCAAAGAAAAATCAAAACCGCGTGCGCCTGATGCGCCGGCTGTTGCTGCGAGCATGGATGCCAGGATCAGCGATGGTGCGCCAATTGATGCGCGTGTCGTACCCGTAACGGCCGCTCGGGTTGAGCACCCGGTGTGGAACCTCGTCGATAATCGAGCCATGGCGCATCGTACGGTCGATGGTGATTTGGTGATTAGCGCGAGCGATGCTGGCTTTGTGCGTTACGCCGGTTTTGGCTTGCCGGTAC